>NZ_DAHVQP010000013.1:0-45385 GCF_027317685.1 Saccharomonospora sp. | reverse complement strand
CTCGGGCCCCGAAGGCCGGCTGACCGACGAAGCTGTACGCGACATCGCCCCCGCCGTGCAGCGAACGGCGGCGCGACTGGCGGAACACCTCGTCCAACGCAACGACGAGTGAACCGGGACGAGTGAACCGGTAACTTTTTTCGACCCTCGTTCAACAATCGACGGGGTCGTCGGCATCTCAGTCGGCGTGACAGAACGAATACCCCGCGAAGCGGCGCCCTACCGCTTCGACGACTTCGTCCAGCAACGGCTGGACCGGCTCCTGCGCTACGCCACGGCGCTGGGGTGCGGGGCCGGAACCGTCCGCAGCCACATCTCGCGAGCACTCACCAACCTGCGTGCGGCCGAAGCCGCCCATGCTCGCACCACCGAAACCGTCAAGGGGGCTCACTCATGACCGACGACCGCACCGAAGCCCTGCTCAGGGAAGCACTGGAATACGAGGCCAACCGCGCCGTCGACCCCGGGGTGGTACAGGCCCGGCTGAACAACCGCCCGACCGAGTCGGCCCGGCGTAGGGGTCCCGCGTTGATCGGCGTGGCCGTGGCCGTCGCCGTGGTCGTCCTCACCGCCGTCGTGGTCATCCCGCGCCTGCTGGGCCAGGACGCACCGGACGAACGGCTCGCCGCGGCGACCGATGGTTCGGCACCTGTCACCGTGCTGGTCGCGGGCATGGACGACCACGGTTACACCGACTCGATCCTGCTGACCCGCGTGCACTCCGACGGCGTCTCTGTGGTGTCGCTGCCCAGGAACATCTGGACAAACGTTCCCGGGCACGGCGAGCAGCAACTGAACTCCGCCTACCGGTACGGCCGGGAAGCAGCGTTGGCCGACGGGAAGGACGCCGAGGCCGCCGACCGCGCGGGCGCTCAGACCCTCGTCTCGACGGTCGCCGATCTCACCGGCACGACCATCGACCACTACGCGCTCGTCGACACCGACGTCATCGGTGCCGTGACGAAGACCGTCGGCGGCGTGGAGGTGTGCGTGAACACCCCTGTTGACGATCCGGGCACCGAACAGCGGCGAAAGCTCAGCGGTGACGATGCGGTCACGTTCCTCGAACAACGCCGCGACCTGCCCGACGGAGACCTCGACCGCGTCGTGCGATTGCAGGCGTTCACCCGGTCACTGTTCGACTCCGTGACCCAGAGCGGCGAGCAGCTGAAAGAGGTGGCCGACGTCGTCGCCGGACACGTGCGCACCGATGCCGAGCTCGACATACTCGGCCTCGCCGAACGGCTGGCCGGCATGGAACGGCCGAGTCTGTCCGTCGCCACGATCCCGCTCTCCGACGACGAGGCGAAACTGCCGGACGGCAGGGCCGTGATCGACATCGATACGGAACAGGTACGTGCCTTCACACCACCGTTCCTCGACGGCGAGACCCCCGACGGCGACCGGCCCGATCACTCACTGCCCGACGGTGAGCTGCCCTGTGTGAACTGACCCCGCCCTTTTTCCGACACACCCGATAACACGGAAGGCCACCTTCGCCGCCGAAGCGGCGAAGGTGGCCTTCGTGATCGTGCGGTCGTGCGTGACGCCGTCCTCAGGCGAGCAGCGCGTCGACGAACGCCTCGGGCTCGAACGGCGCGAGGTCGTCGGGACCCTCGCCGAGACCCACCAGCTTCACGGGCACACCGAGCTCACGCTGCACCTGGAAGACGATGCCGCCCTTGGCGGTGCCGTCCAGCTTGGTGAGCACGATGCCGGTGACGTCCACGACCTCGGAGAACACGCGGGCCTGCGCGAGGCCGTTCTGACCGGTGGTGGCGTCGAGGACGAGCAGCACCTCGTCCACCTTCGCCTGCTTCTCCACCACTCGCTTGACCTTGCCGAGCTCGTCCATCAGGCCGGCCTTGGTGTGCAGCCGACCAGCGGTGTCGATGAGCACGGCGTCCACACCGCTGTCGATGCCGCGTTTCACCGCGTCGAACGCCACCGAAGCCGGGTCGGCGCCCTCCTTGCCGCGAACCACCTCGGCACCCACGCGCTCCGACCACGTCTGCAGCTGCTCGGCCGCGGCGGCACGGAAGGTGTCGGCGGCACCCAGCAGCACGTGGTGGTCCTGGGCGACGAGCACCCGGGCGAGTTTGCCCGTGGTCGTCGTCTTGCCGGTGCCGTTCACCCCGGCCACGAGCACCACAGCGGGCTGCTTCGTCCCGTCCACGGTGTGCGGCAAGGCACGCACGGACCGGTCGGAGTCCGGTCCGAGGGCGTTGACGAGTACCTCCCGCAGCAACGCCCGGGCCTGTTCGGCCGTGCGGACGCCGCGAGCGGACAGCTCGGTCCGCAACGTCTCCACGACCTCGGTGGTGGTGGCCGCGCCGAGGTCGGCGATCAGCAACGTGTCCTCGACGTCCTCCCACGACTCCTCGTCGAGGTCACCGGCGCCCAACAGCCCCAACAGACTCTGGCCGAGCGCGGAACGCGACTTCGACAACCGTCCCCGCAGTCGCTCAATCCGGCCGGTCGCGGGGGCGACCTCCTCCTTCGGCTCCACTGGTGCCTCGGGAGCTGCTTCGGGCGCGGGTGCGGGTTCGGCCTCGGGAGCCGTGGGCGCGACCTCCGGCTCGACCTTCTCCGGTTTCTCGGGTGCGGGGGCCTGCGTCGCCTCGTCGGTGACGGGCGCCTCAGGCGCCTGGGGAGCCTCTGGAGCCTCGGGTTCCGCCTCCGGCGCCGCCTCGGGTGCCGTCTTAGCCTCGGGAGCGGGCTCCGGGCGAGGCTTCGGCACGGGCTTGGTCTCGGGGACCTCGCGCGTCTGCTCGGGCAGGTCGACGTCCACGATGTCGCGACGAGGGGCGTCCCTCGGCACGGCGGCGTCCTCGCCCACGCCCGGCTCGCCGTCGGTCTCGGTCCGCTCGGACACCGGGTGCGGGGGCGGTTCCGGTGGCGCCTGGGGTTGGATCGGCGTTTTCTCGCCGCCCGGCGCCAGAGTGATGCCGCCACCGGCTTGGTACCGGCCTCCCTTGGGCTTTTCCTCTTCTCTGCGGCGCTCCAGGCTGATCCGGCGCTTGCGTGCGATCGTCAGCCCGGCCGCGAGTGCGACCAACAGCACAGCGGCCGCGATGACAATGATCCACAACCAGGTGTTCGACACGCTTGTCATCCTCGCACCCAGCCTCGTCGGCGGCAGTTCACCCTCGGCAAGTACGGTCAGCATCCAACTCATTGCAAATCTTTTTGGACAATCCTTTACCGAACATCTTGCGCGCGAGGCCGCTGTGGACTAGACCACTGGCGTGGTTGAAAGCAAGTCCGAGTTTCGTGTCGTCGGGTTGTTGTCCGGTACCTCGGTGGACGGCATCGACGTAGCCGTGGCCGCGTTCCGCGCCGCCGACGACGAACTCACCCTGACCCCGCTCGGCTACCGCGAACTCCGGTATCCCGAGCAGCTGCGACGTGACATCCTCGCGGCCCTCCCGCCGGCCGACTGCAGCGCCGAACAGCTCACCAAACTCGACACCCGCATCGGCCAGGCGTTCGCCGACGCCGCCGCCACCGCCGTCGACGAGATCGCGGGCGGTCACGCCGACCTCGTCGCCTCCCTCGGCCAGACCGTGTTCCACTGGGTCGAGGAAGGCAGTGCCAAGGGAACGCTGCAGCTCGGCCAGCCCGCGTGGATCGCCGAACGCACGGGGCTGCCCGTCGTGGCCGACCTGCGAGTGCGGGACGTCGCCGCGGGCGGACACGGCGCGCCGCTGGCAAGCACCCTCGACGCACTGTGGCTACGCACCGATGCGGAACGTGAGGGCAAACCCGTCGCCGCCCTCAACATCGGCGGCATCGCCAACATCACCGTGGTGCGCCCCGACGGCTCGGTACTGGCCTACGACACCGGCCCAGGCAACGCGTTGCTCGACATCGCCGCCGCCGAGGTGACCGGCGGCGCGCAGCACAGCGACGTCGACGGCGCACTCGCCTCGCGGGGAACCGTGCGAGAAGACCTACTGTCGCGACTGCTGTCCGATCCGTACTATGCCCTGGTCCCCCCGAAGTCGACCGGCAAGGAGTACTTCCACGCCGCCTATCTCCGACAGGCCACCGAGGGACTGCCGGAGATCGACGGCCCCGACCTGCTCGCCACGCTCACCGAGCTCACGGCGGCAACGGTGGCGGCCGAATGCGAGCGCCACGGTGTCAGCACCGTCGTGGCCTCCGGCGGCGGACTGCGCAACCCCGCCCTCGTGAACGCGTTACGCGCCCGGGTCACCGTGGTGCCCAGCGATGACAACGGTCTGCCGTCCGACGGCAAGGAGGCCTACCTCACCGCGCTGCTCGGCTGGCTGACCTGGAACGGCCTGCCCGCCAACGTGCCCAGCGCGACCGGAGCAGCCGGACCGCGTCCGCTCGGCGCGATCACCCCCGGGTCAGGTCCGTTACCGCTGCCCACCCCACACCCGCAGCCCGTGACCCGCCTGCGGGTCACACCCCCCGACACACCGTAGGAGACAGCCATGCGCGCCCTGGACCTCGCGATCATCGCGATATTCCTGATCGGTTCGCCGCTGCTGGGCATCTGGCTCGGCGGCAAACAGAAGTCGTCGGCCGACTACTTCGTCGGCAACAGACAGGTGTCCTGGTGGTTGGTGACGTTCTCCGTCGTCGCCACTGAGACGTCCACGCTGACGGTGATCAGCGTGCCGACCGTGGCCTATCTGGGCAACATCACGTACCTACAGCTCGCGATCGGTTACCTCATCGGTCGTGTCCTGGTGGCCTTCGTGTTGTTGCCGCGCTACTACAGCGGCAACCTCGTCAGCGCATACGGCCTCCTCGGCCAACGCTTCGGCAAGGGCATGCAGGGCACCGCGTCGGTGACGTTCCTCATCACGCGTCTGCTCGCCGACGGCGTGCGGCTGTTCGCGACGGCGATCCCGGTCAAGATGGTGCTCGCCGCGCTCGGCCTCGACGTCCCCTACTGGGTGATCATCGCTGCCATCGCGTTGGTCGCCGTCGTCTACACCTACCTGGGTGGGATCAAGGCAGTCATCTGGGTCGACGCGATCCAGATGGGCATCTACGTCCTCGGCGCGGTGGCCGCGGTGTTCTTCCTCGCGGGCAAGCTGCCCGACGGCTGGTTCGGCTCGCTGGCCGACGAGGGCAAGTTCCAGTTCTTCGACTTCACCTCCGACATCATCACCAACCAGTACGCGTTCATCACCGCCGTCGTGGGTGGCGCGCTGTTCGCGATGGCCTCGCACGGCTCCGACCAGCTCATGGTGCAGCGTCTGCTGACCTGCAAGAACGTGCGCGACAGCCAGAAGGCCGTGATCGCCAGCGGTGTGGTGGTCTTCGTGCAGTTCGCGCTGTTCCTGCTGGTGGGCGCGATGCTGTGGTCGTTCTACGAGGGCGCCGACCCGGCTTCGATGGGTCTGTCGAACAACGACGAGCTGTTCCCGATGTTCATCGTCGAACAGCTGCCCGCCGGGCTGTCCGGCATCCTGATCGCGGGCATCCTGGCCGCCGCCATGAGCACGATCTCGTCGTCGCTGAACTCGCTGTCGACCTCCACCGTGAGCGACATCTACCAGCGGGTGACGAAGAAGGAGCTGCCGGACGAGGTGGTGCTGAAGCAGGCGAAACTGTGGACGCTGATCTGGGCGGGCGTGTTCGTGATGTTCGCCTCGATGTTCACCAGCACCGACCAGCCGGTGGTCGAGGTGGGCCTGAGCATCGCCAGCTACACCTACGGTGCGCTGCTGGGCTCCTTCGCGCTCGGCATCTTCGTCAAGCGGGCGCGGCAGGCCGACGCGATCGTCGCGTTCCTGTGCACGATCGTCGTGGCCGCCGTGTTCGTCCTGGGCGTGACGTTCACCCGCGACGGTGAGGAACTGCCGCTGGCGTTCCCGTGGTACGTGCCGCTCGGCGTGGTGATCACACTGCTGGTCGGTGGGTTGATGTCGCTGCGCCACCGTGCCGCGGGCCCGGACGAGCTGGACCTGGCGAAGGAGAAGGAAACAGCCTGATCCCTCGAAGAAACGGCCGGGCGCCCTTGTGGGTGCCCGGCCGTTTCACGTCGTCGACCGTTTCACGTCGACGTGCTGTGCGCGACCGACCCCACGAACCGGGCCCGACCGTCCGGCTGCCACTCCACGGGAACACCGAGCCGTGTCGGCGGTCTGCGCAACGACTCGTGCAGGTCCTCGTATCCGATGCGCCCCAGGCGGGAAAGACGACGTCGGATGCCGGCCACGCGCTCGGCGCCGGCGAGCAACTGGTCCCACTCGGCCCGCGGGATCGCCTTGCCCGCGGCGTCGAGCACGTCGGTGTCAGCGGTCGCCCATGCCACCGGTGACGCCTCGAAACTCCACCACCGCTTGCTCCACGGCGGCGCGATGTACCCGTGCGCCACACACGGAACCGGCTGGCCGGGCACGAACCGTGTTCCCTCCCTGGCGTTGAAAGTCACCAACCGGTACGCGAACTCCGGTGGTGAGGCCAGATCACGGGAGGTATCGGCGAGCACCAGAAGCTGCACGGCGGCGTCGGCCTGCTCCACCACCATGCCGGGCACGAGCTGCCCGCCCCGGTACGGCTTCGTGGCATTGCCCGCGAACAGCCCGCGCAGAAACACGCCGATACCCGCCAGCACGGCCACCACACCCAGCACCATCGACCACCACGAAGGATCCACGCGGTCCATGCCGTCGGCGATCGCCCACACTCCCAGGCCGACGAGGACACCGCCCACGCAGACACCGACCGACAGCCACAGGGTGCGCCGGTAGACGTTCGGGCTATTGCCCCGCAGATGCTCCGGATCGATGGGCGCATCGAAGAACCGGCGTGGATCCCCCGACGGCCAGCCATGCTCTGTCTGCTCGGTCATGCGCGCATCGTCGCAGAACACCACGGTCGAGTGGGCTCGATCGAATGAAATCCGCGAGGGCGAGGGCTCGGCGTCCCCGATGTTCTCGGCCGCCCGAGGATGCGCACCGGGCTACGCGGGCTGCTCCACGGCATCGGCGGACCGCAACCGTTGCGAGATGACCTTGGTGATGCCGTCGCCCTGCATGCTCACGCCGTACAACGCGTCGGCGATCTCCATCGTGGGCTTCTGGTGCGTGATGATGATGAGCTGCGAATTCTCCCGCAGCTGCTCCAACAGCCCGATGAGCCTGCGCATGTTGGTGTCGTCGAGCGCGGCCTCGACCTCGTCCATGACGTAGAACGGCGAAGGCCGGGCCCGGAAGATCGCCACGAGCATCGCCACCGCCACCAGCGACTTCTCGCCACCGGACAGCAGCGACAACCGCTTGACCTTCTTGCCGGGCGGGCGTGCTTCCACGTCCACGCCCGTGGTGAGCATGTCGTCGGGCTCGGTGAGCACCATGCGCCCCTCCCCACCGGGGAAGAGCACGGAGAACACGGTCTCGAACTCCCGCGCCACGTCGTGGTAGGCGCTGGTGAACACCTCGAGGATCTTGTCATCGACCTCCTTGACGACGGTCAGCAGGTCCTTGCGAGTCTCCTTGAGGTCCTCCAGCTGCGTGGACAGGAACTTGTAGCGCTCCTCCAGCGCCGCGAACTCCTCCAGTGCCAGCGGATTGACCTTGCCGAGCTGCGCGAGGTCCTTCTCGGCCCTTTTGGCGCGGCGGGACTGCGTGTCGCGGTCGTACGGGATGGGCTGCGGCTCCATCACCGTCTCACCCCGTTCCCTGGCGGCCTCGTACTCGGCCATCTCCCCGGGGCCAGGCGGTACGGGCACGTCGGGTCCGTACTCGGCGACGAGGTCGTCGAGCGCGATACCGAACTCCTCGACGATCCTGGTTTCGAGCTGTTCCAGCCGCAGCCGTTGCTCGGCTCGCGCCACCTCGTCGCGGTGCACGGCGTCGGTGAGTTTCTCCAGCTCGGTCGTCAGCTCCCGCACCCGGTTGCGCACCTGGTTCAGAGCCTGTTCGGTGTGCTCACGACGCGCCTGGATGGTGTCCCGTTCGGCGGCGGCCCGCTGCAACGACGTCTCGATGCGTTCGAGCGCGGTCTCACCGCCCTCGACCACGGCGGCGGCGATGGCCGCGCCGCGTTCCCTCGCGACCCGGGCCTTCTCGGCGCGTTCCCGGGCCTGCCGCTCGGCCTCGGCCGCGCGACGCAGCGCATCGGACTTGCCCGCGATGCTGCGGGCACGCTCCTCGGCGGTGCGCAGAGCGAGACGGGCGTCCATCTCCTCCTGCCGCACCTTCGCCAGCATCTCAGCCGCTTCGTCGCGTTCGCTGGTGTCGACGTCGGTGTCCACGGGCTGTTCGGACACGGCCGCGAGCCGCTCCTCCAGCTCCTCCAGCTGGACGAGGACGTCCTCGCGGGTGCGTTCGACCTTCGCCCGTGCCTCGGTCAGCCGTTCGACCTCCGACTGTGCCGAGCGGGCGGCCTTCTCCAGGCTGGACAACCGCTCAGCCGATCGCACCTTGCGCACCTTGGCCTCGCTGAGCGCTTCCTTGGCCTGCTCCAATTCGGCGCGCCGATCCTGTTGTTCGGCGCGGGCGCCCTCCAGCTCGGCGGCCGTGCGTTCCAGTGCGCGTTCGGCGACGGCGAGCCGCTCCTGCGCCTCGTCGACGGCGGCCTGCACCTCGATGACGCTTTCGTCCCGTGCCGAACCGCCGGTGGCCCGGTGGGCGCCGAGGACATCGCCGTCGCCGGTGACCGCCGTGACCTCCGGGTACACGGACACGAGCGCGCGGGCTTCGTCGAGCGAAGGCACCACGGCGACCCGGTCCAACGCGCGCTCCACGGCGGGCCGCAACGCGTCGGGTGCGGTGACGACTTCACGTGCCCACCGCGCGCCGTCCGGCAACGCGGGCCAGGAGGCAGGGTCGCTGGGAGCCGGGGTGTCGCCGACCAGCAGTTCCGCGCGTCCGGCGTCGTGGTCCTTGAGATAGCGGAGCGCGGCGACCGCGTTGTCCCGCGCCGACACCGCCACGGCGTCGGCGACCGGGCCGAGCGCCGCGGCGAGGGCGGCCTCGTAGCCGGGATCGACGGTGAGCAGCGCCGCCACCGACCCCAACAGGCCCGGCACGTTGTCCGCCGCGCCCAACAGGGCACCGGCACCGTCCTTGCGGGCCAGCCCCATCGACAACGCGTCGACCCGTGCCTTCTCGGAGGCGATGTCGCGCTCGGCGGCCCGCTCGGCCTTGACCAGTTCGTCCACGCGCGCCTTGGCGGCCTTCTCGGCCTCCACCGCGCGCTGGTGGCGTTCGCGCAGCTCCTCGTCGTCGGATTCCTCGACGCCGCCCTCGGTCCTGGCCGCCTCCAGGTCCTCCATCGCGGCCTCGGCCCGGGCGGTGGCTTCCTCGATGCTGCTGGTGAGGCGGTCGATCTCCTCGGCGGTGGCACCGCTCTTGCTCCGCAACGCCTCGACCTGCCCGGACAACTTCGCGATGCCCTCGCGCCGGTCGGCGATGGCGCGCACGGCGGCGAGATGCGCACGTTCGGCGGCCTGTACGACTTGTTCGAGGTGTTCGCGGCGTTCGACGACCTCGGCGAGCGTCGCCCGGGCCTCCACCACGGCCTCGTTCAACTCGGCCTCCCGCTCGGCGGCCTGCTCGGCCTCGGCGAGCAGTTCCTCCGGGTCACGGCCGGTGCCTCCGGTGTCGACCTCGGCCGACAGGTGCCGTTTGCGCTCGGCGGCCAGGCGCACGGTGCCGCGCAATCGTTCGGCCAACGCCGACAGCCGGTACCAGGTGTCCTGGGCGGCGTTGAGTCTCGGCGCGTCCTCGGCGAGCGTGGCCTCCAGTTCCGTCTGTTCCGAGGTGACGAACTCCAGCGTCTGCTCCACCTCGGCCCGGCGGGCGCGAGCGGCCTTCTCGTCGGCCTCGTCCTTCTCGATCTCCCTGCGCTGGGTGACGAGATCGTCGGCGTACAGCCGCAGTTTCGCGTCACGCAGTTCGGCCTGGATCACCTGGGCGCGCCGCGCGATCTCGGCCTGCTTGCCCAACGGTTTCAGCTGGCGCCGCAGCTCCGTGGTCAGGTCGTTCAAGCGGTCGAGGTTGCCCTGCATGGCGGTGAGCTTGCGCAGGGCCTTTTCCTTGCGTTTGCGGTGCTTGAGCACCCCGGCGGCCTCTTCGATGAAGGCACGGCGTTCCTCGGGCTTGGCCTGCAGGATCTCCGACAGCTGCCCCTGCCCGACGATGACGTGCATCTCGCGACCGATACCGGAGTCGGACAGCAGCTCCTGGATGTCGAGCAGGCGGCACGTGTCACCGTTGATCTCGTACTCGCTGGCGCCGTCGCGGAACATGCGCCGCGTGATCGACACCTCGGTGTACTCGATGGGCAACGCGCCGTCGGCGTTGTCGATGGTCAACGTCACCTCGGCGCGGCCGAGCGGAGCCCGTCCGGCGGTGCCAGCGAAGATGACGTCCTCCATCTTGCCGCCGCGCAGGTCCTTGGCCCCTTGGGTGCCCATGACCCACCGCAGTGCGTCCAGCACGTTCGACTTACCCGACCCGTTGGGCCCGACGACGCAGGTGATACCCGGCTCGAAGCGCAGGGTGGTCGCCGACGCGAAGGACTTGAAGCCTTTGAGCGTCAAGCTTTTCAGGTGCACGCGGCGTAGACCCTTCCCGTACCGGTTGTTCCCGTCTCGATCCGCGGACGCGTCTTTCGATCGGATGATGCTACCGCTTGCCCAGGTCAGGTACGTGGTAGGCGGGTCTCGGCGTGGCACGCCCGACCGGCGACCGGACGGTGGGACGACTCGGGCAGTTCGGGCGGTTCGGACTCAGCGCTCGACGAAACCCGTCAGGTTGCCCTTCGGCTCCGACCACCGCTGCGCCACGTGGTCCACTCGACCGGGTGTCTGCCCGGAACGCAGCGCGGCCAGCAGGCGCTCGCACGCGTCCCTCGGTCCCTCCGCGACGACCTCCACGCGACCGTCCGCCAGGTTCGTCGCCTTGCCCACAAGCCCCAGTTCCAACGCCCGGCTGCGTGTCCACCAGCGGAAACCCACGCCCTGGACCAGGCCGTGCACCCACGCTGTCAGACGCACCGGCTCGGTCGCAGCACTCTCCTCGCGCGCACTGTCCACACCGACATCGTGCCGCAGCGGGCGGACGGTGACACGGCGAGACACGGCGAGACACCGCGAGGCACGGTGAAACACGGCGACCTGCACAGTGACGTGGCCTACTCACGCGAGTGAGTGCGTTCGCGACCGGATCAGCGCTGGTGATACGGTGCCGCGCAAGACTCGGGGACATCTGTCGGCATCTGTCGAAGGAGTCAGGTATGACCAACTCGCCAGGGCAGCCGCCGCGCGACCAGGTCGCACCGCCCCCCGAGTCCACGGGGCGGCTTCCTCGTTCGGGCTATCTCGCCCTCGCCGCCAGTGGCCTCGCGCTGTGCACGGTGTTCGCGACCGTCGCGCAGGTCATCCAGCCCGATGACCCGTCCGCGCAGCACCCGACGGCCGAGACCAGCCAGCCCACGGGCGGAGGTGCCGCCGAGCTCGTTCCGGGCCAGGCCGTGCCCGCCGAAACCACCGTCGTCATCGACGGTGTCGCGGTGACCGGCAATCTGCCCAGCTCCGACGCACCCACCACGGTCATCACCACCGACGAGAACGGCCACACGCGCACGTCGGTCCACTCGCCGACGCAGGCGCCCCCGGCCGGCGGATCGTCCTCTCCCGACGGCGGCGACGAGAGCAGCCCTCTGCCGAGGCCGACGGAGAGTTCGTCCTCCTCGACCCCGGGTCCGCACCCGTCGAAGCCGACGGATGGTCCATCGAGTCCGTCCGAGCCCGAGCCCGAACCCGAGCCGGAACCCGAACCCGAGCCCGACCCCACCGGCTCACCGGACCCCGAACCCAGCGGTGAGCCCACCTCCACGTCCGGTGGGGGCACCTCTCCCAGCGGTGCGCCCACGGTCTCCTCCACCAGCACGAGTCGAAACGATTCACCGACGGCGCCGCCCAGCCCCACACCGTCGGTCACGTCGACGACGACCACCTTCTAAACACTTCTAAACACACTGCGTCATCCCTGTCGCCTGAACGGCGTAATCACGTTCCGCTTTTCGCGGCCTTCTCCATAACCGAGACCACCTCGAATACCCCCTTAAGTATTCGATCTACACGCTAACGTCTGAGATGAACAGAAGTTTTGCTCTACCAACGATATGATGGGCGGACTCAGACATAAGGGGGTCCGCCGGTGGATGAGCCCAGTGCAGAGTTGCTGGAGAGTTACGCACGTCTGCTCGACCTTGTACGTAGCGGAATCGCCGATACCCGTCCCGCGCTGAGCCAGCGCACCGGCCTCGGCAGAACAGCCATCACCCAACGCACGACCACGCTCCTCGACGCGGGCCTGTTGGAGGAGGGTGACCTCAACCCCTCCACCGGAGGACGGCAGGCGAGGACTCTGCGCTTCCGCAAGGACGCCGGTCGCATCCTCACCGCCGAACTCGGCGCCACCGGCTTCACAGCGGGCATCACCGACCTCATGGGCACGGTGCTCACCAAACGGCACCGGGACTGCGACATCGCCCAAGGCCCCGATCCCGTGCTCGCCGAAGTCGAGTCCACACTCGACGACCTGCTGCGGGAGATCCACGGCTCGCCGTCCGACGTGTGGGGTGTCGGCCTCGGGCTGCCGGGCCCCGTGGAATTCGCCACCGCCCGCCCGTCCGAACCACCGATCATGCCCGGCTGGAACAACTATCCCGTCCGCGAACGACTCGCCGCGCGATACAACGCTCCTGTGTGGGTGGACAACGAGGTCAACCTGCTGTGCCTCGGCGAACTCCGCACCCCCGGCCTGTCCGACGGACTCGGGGACCTGCTCTACGTCAAGATCGGCACCGGAATCGGCGCGGGCATCAGCCACAACGGACAATTGCACCGCGGCGCTCAGGGCTGCGCGGGCGACATCGGCCACGCGGCCGTCTCCGACGACAACACCGTGGTGTGTCGCTGCGGCAAGACCGGCTGTCTCGAAGCCGTCGCCGGAGGGGCCGCACTCGCAAGAGACGGCGAAGAGCTGGCACGATCAGGGGAAAGCCCCGTCCTCACCGCGATCCTGAACACCAAAGGGACCGTCACGGCCGCCGACGTCACCACCGCGGCGAGCGCGGGCGATCACCACGCGGTACAACTGCTCGTGGCCGCGGGCAGACGCATCGGCGCCATGCTCGCCACGTTGGTGAACTTCTACAACCCCTCCACCATCCTGCTCGGAGGCAAGGTCGCGGAAGCGGGGGACCTGTTCCTCGCCATCATCCGCGAGACCATCTACCGCCGATCCCTTCCCCTGTCCACACGCGAACTACGCATCGAGAACGCGCGCCTCGGCGAGGAAGGAGGGCTCGTGGGCGCCGCCTACATGGTGCTCGACGAGCTGTTCTCCGTACGGCACTTCGGTAAATGGCTTCCCGCGGGCTCCCCCAGCGGCATCGCCGACATGCACGGAACGAACGGCACCCGGCAGGGACTGACACCCGCGTGACGCTCCGTCACGCCGTCTCACTGTGAACTGCGCCCCTCCGGGCACTGATCGACCCTCCGGTGACGTTGATACTGATGTAGAGCACAACCAGCGTCACCGCAGAGGTGAAAGCATGACCCACGCGTTTTCCCAGACGGCGTTCTCTCCGACGCCCCAGGCATCGGGGCTGCCGACCATGCCCACGGGCTGGCCCATCGGCTCCTACGACACCTACGCGGAAGCGCAGCGCGCGGTCGACCACCTCGCCGGCAAGGACTTTCCCGTGCAGGACGTGACGATCGTCGGCGTGGACCCGTTGCTGGTCGAGCGCGTCGCCGGGCGGCTGACCTGGGGCAGGGTGCTCGGCGGCGGAGCCATGTCCGGTGCATGGTTCGGTCTGTTCGTCGGGTTGCTGCTCAGTCTGTTCTCGCCCGGCCCCGCATTCACGGCCATCTTCATCGGCCTGCTCTCCGGTATGGGCTTCGGGGTGGCGTTCGCCGCTGCGAACTACGCGGTCGCGCGGAAGCGTCGTAACTTCATCTCCCACAGCCAGCTGGTGGCCCGCCGCTACGACGTGCTGTGTCAGCCACGCAACGCCGAGAGCGGACGCAACCTGCTGGCGCAGCTGGCGATGTCGGGACAACGCGATTTCTGACGGACCGCCTCATTCACTGGGCATACCGGGCACGGCCACGGTGAACGGCACCTCGTCGATCTCGCCGGCCGGCAGGTCCGCCAACGCCGTCCGCACACAGGCCAGATAGGCGCGAACAGTGGGCTGAGTGTGTGTACTCATGGTTCCTCTCCCAACAGATGCTCCATGGTGGCCGCGAAACCCCTCCACGTCTTCACCGACTCGGCGAGCCGCGCACGGCCCAGCTCGTTGAGGCCGTAGTACTTGCGGTGAGGGCCTTCCTCACTGGCCACGACGTACGTGGTCAGCAGCCCGGCTTTGTACAGCCGCCGCAGCGTGCCGTACACGGAGGCGTCCCCGACCTCCTCCAGTCCCGCCTGGCGCAGCCTGCGCACCACTTCGTAGCCGTAGCCGTCCTCGTGCCGCAGCACCGCCAGAACCGCGAGGTCGAGCACGCCCTTCAGCAGTTGACTCGTTTCCACCGGCCCCACCCTTCCTATGCTGTGAGCAGTACCACGCAATGCACAGTAGTGTGCAAAAAATAAAAAATAGAGCGGGTCGGTGCATGTCGAAGAGATCGCGGGATATCGAGAAACCGCTCAGCGCCGCCGCGAACGCGGCTTCGGCTGACAACGCGGGCAGTGGAACGACGACCGGTTCATGAACGCCTCACGCACGATCGCCGAACCACAGCGACGACAGGGCTCGCCCTCCCTGCCATAGGCGTCGAGGGAACGGGAGAAGTACCCCGACTCGCCGTTGACGTTGACATAGAGCGCGTCGAACGACGTGCCACCCACCCGCAACGCCTCGGCCATCACCTCGGTCGCGGCCGTCAACACATCACGCGCCTGCGCCACAGTGAGGCGGTCCGCGGGCCGGGCCCAATGCAACCCGACCCGCCACAACGCCTCATCGGCATAGATGTTGCCGACCCCGGACACCAAGGTCTGGTCGAGCAACGCGCGTTTGGCCTCGGTGCGACGCGCCCGCAACGCACGAGCCACGGCCGCGATGTCGAACAACGGGTCCATCGGGTCACGGGCGATGTGGGACACGGCCGAAGGCAGCACCGTGCCGTCGACCTCCACCAGATCCCACAGCGACAGCCCACCGAAGGTACGTTGATCCACAAACCGCAGTTCCGGCCCGCCGTCGGCGAACTCGATCCGCACCCGCAGATGCTTCTCGTCGGCCTCATTCTGCGGCTGAATCAACATCTGGCCGCTCATCCCGAGGTGCGCGAGCACGGCCGTGCCGTCGGCCAGCTCCCACCACAAGTACTTGCCCCGACGACGAACCGCCGTGATCTTCGAGCCGACGAGACGGCCGACGAAATCGGCCTCGCCCGGCACGTGCCGACGGATCGCCCTCGGATGTAACACCTCGACCGACGAGACGACCCGCCCGACCAGATGCTCTTCGAGACCCACCCGCACGACCTCGACCTCAGGCAGCTCGGGCACGCGCCGCTACTCCACCTGCTCCTCGGCCTCACCCGAGGCCGTCAGCTCCTCGTCGAGCGCGCGCCAAGCGGCCTCGGCGGCCTTCTGCTCGGCCTCCTTCTTGGTGGTGCCGTCACCGTGCCCGAGATCCCGGCCGCTGACGAGGACCACCGCGCTGAACTCCTTGCGGTGATCGGGCCCGGTGTCCGCGACCTTGTACTCGGGCACACCGAGACCCGCCGACGCGGTGAGCTCCTGGAGACTGGTCTTCCAGTCCAGGCCGGCCCCCCTACGCGGTGCCTCGGCGAGCAGCTTGCCGAACAGGCGATGCACCAGCGATCGAGCGGTCTCGATGCCGTGCTGCAGGTAGACGGCACCGATGACGGCCTCGAGACCGTCGGCGAGGATGCTCGCCTTATCCCTACCGCCGGTGAGTTCCTCCCCCTTACCGAGCAGCAGGTGCGCCCCGAGACCTCCCTCCCCGAGACCCCGCGCCACTCCGGCCAACGCGTGCATGTTCACCACGCTGGCACGCAGCTTCGCCAACTGTCCCTCAGGCAGATCCGGGTGCTGACGGTACAGGTGATCGGTGACCACCAGCCCCAGCACCGCGTCGCCGAGGAACTCCAGTCGCTCGTTCGGCGGGAGCCCGCCGTTCTCGTAGGCGTACGACCGGTGCGTCAGGGCGAGAGTCAGCAGCTCGCTGTCGAGATCGACACCAAGCGCTTCGAGAAGGGAAGTGGGATCGGCTGTCGGTCCAGTTGGCGACTTACCCCCCATACCGACGACCTTACGCAGGCTCGACAACCTGACGGCCGCCGTACTGGCCACACGTCGGGCAGGCGACGTGCTGCGGCTTCAGCTGCCGGCACGCACGGTTCTGGCAGGGCACCAGCTGCACCGGGCTCGCCTTCCACTGCGAGCGGCGCGAGCGAGTGTTGGAACGCGACATCTTCCGCTTGGGGACGGCCACGGCTGGGTCTCCTCACACAGGTCTGCTCGCAAGCAGCGAGCGGTCTTGCGAATACGGTCGAACAGGGACTGTCCGACAGGTTTACCGGTCGGAGCCGCTGGCCGTGTCGCCACCCGGAGTCTCCTCCAGGCGCTGCACCAGCGCGGCCCACCGAGGATCTATAGTCTCATGCCCGTGTCCGGGCTCGAGCTCGGCCCATTTCATACCGCAACCGGAGCACAATCCCTGGCAGTCCTCGCTGCACAACGGGACCAACGGGAGCGCGAGGACGATGGCGTCCCGCACCAGCGGCTCCAGGTCGATCCAGTCGTCGACGATCCTGCTGACCTCGTCGGAGTCGGTGGTCTCGTCCGTCGCCGAATCCGGGTAGGCGAACAACTCGGTGACGCTCACCTCGACCGCACCCGCCACCGGGTCGAGGCAACGCGAACACTGCCCCTGGGTCGCGGTCGACGCGGTGCCACTCACCAGCACACCCTCGACGACCGACTCCAGCAGGAGGTCCACCTCCACCATCGAACCCTCGGGCACCTCGATGACCTCGGGCACGCCGAGCGTCGTCGGGACGGGCAGCTTCCGCTGCAGGTGGAAACTCGAACCGGCGCGGCGGCTCAGTTCATGGGTGTCGAACAACCACGGATTGCGTGCGTCGGCACGCTGCGGGCTGGGGGTCTCTTCAGACATCAGGGTTTCTTCTGCGTGGCTTTCTGCGCGATTCGCGAAACAATCAAAACAGGCACGACCGAGCCTCGGAGTCGACGCGGGGCCAGCCGTCTCCCTCAGGGTACGCGAGATCGGGCGTCACTGGGCCTGATAGTCGTAGATCGTCTGACGCGCGGGGGGCGGCAGCGGCGAACGCAGGTGATTACGGCCCGAATCGACCGTGCGCAAAGTGGTGGAGAGCAGATCGGAGAACTCCGCGAGTTTGCCGTCCACATACGCATCGCAGTCGGCGCGCTGCCGATCGGCTTCCTCGTGCGCCTCGTCGATGATGCGAGCGGCCTCGTCATGCGCGGCCTGCACGACCTCCGTCTGGGACACCAGACGCGCCTGCTCGCGCTTGCCGTCCTCGACGGCGCGTTCGTAAGCATCCCGACCGGCCTGCACCATGCGGTCGGCCTCCGTGCGGGCACGCTCGGTGACCTCGGCGTACTCGGCCTCCCCCTCGGCGATCGTGCGGTCAGCGTCGTCGCGGGCCTCGGCCAGGATCCGCTCGGCGTGCGCGCGAGCCTCCTCCATCAGCCGTTCCGCCTCGGCGCTGGCGGAGCTGATCGTCTCGTCGGCCTGCTCGCGGGCGTTGCGGATGATCTCGTCGCGCTTGTCCAGGACGTCCTGGGCGTCGTCCACCTCGCCGGGCAGGGCGTCACGGATATCGTCGAGCAGTTCCAGTACGTCCCCCCGCGGGACGACACAACTCGACGTCATCGGGACCCCACGAGCCTCTTCGACGATCGTGACGAGCTCGTCGAGCGCCTCGAAAACCCGGTACACGGCAACTCCCTCGCGGCATCGATTCCACGCGACGGCACTAGTCTGCCGCCTTCACCGCCCGATTGGTGGTAATCACCGTGCCAGGCGTGTCCCACCGACTACGCAAGGTGCCCCGGGCCGTATCCGGCAGGGTCCGGCGGTGTTCGGCGGTGTTCGCTTCGTCCCGCGCCACGGTCGCCGGTCGTGTCCGCAGCGTGCGGTGCGGACACGGCTACGCAGACTGCGGACACGACTACACAGGCTGCGGACACGAAGTGCGCGGGGTCAGGACTGCTCGGCGAGTTTCGCCTTGAGTCGCTCGTGGACGATGGGGGGAACCATGTCAGTGACGTCGCCGCCGTAGGTGGCGACCTCCTTGACCAACGAGCTCGACAGGAAGCTGTACGCCGGGTTGTTCGACATCAGCAACGTCTCCACCCCGCTCAGCTCCCGGTTCATCTGCGCCATCTGCAACTCGTAATCGAAGTCGCTGACCGAACGCAGGCCCTTGGCGATGGCGGCGATGTCGTGCTCGCGGCAGTAGTCCACGAGCAGGCCGTGCCAGGAATCCACGCGCACGTTCGGCAGGCCCTGCGTGACCTTGCGCAGCATGTCGAGCCGTTCGTCGATGGTGAACAGCCCCTGCTTCTTCTTGTTGATGAGCACGGCCACGACGACCTCGTCGAACAGCGCGGCGGCGCGTTCGATGATGTCGAGGTGCCCGTTGGTCGCTGGATCGTAGGAACCGGGACAGACCGCTCGCCGCATGGCGCGGACGCTACCAAGCGCGGCGGAGTCGTGCGCAAGATGTGAGCAACGGCTCTCACTCGGTCCCGGCCTTACCCCGACTCCACTCGGCCGGATACTCGGCGCGGAACAACCCGTTGTCGCCGTAACGGCGGGTCCGCAGCACCCGCAACGTCTCCGGCCAGTGTGGGGGGCCGTCCCGCAAGCGGCGTTCGACCACCACCAACGCGTCGGGCGCGAGCCAGCCACCCTCGACCAGGCGGGTCAACACCACGCCCAGGGTCTTAGCGTCGACCGCGTAGGGCGGGTCGGCCAACACCAACTCGAACGGCTCGGGCGCGGGCTCGGACACCACGGTCTCGACTTTGCCTTGGCGCACCACACCACCGAGCCCGACACGGGCGATGTTGCCGCGCAGGATCTCGGCCGCGGTCCGGTCGGCCTCCACGAACACCGCCTCCCGCGCGCCGCGCGACAGCGCCTCCAACCCCAGGGCCCCGGACCCCGAGTACAGGTCGAGCACGCGCACGCCGTCCAACTCGCCCGCGGATTCGAGAGAGCTGAACAGCGCCTCCCGCACGAGCTCCGTCGTCGGTCTGGTTCCCCTGGGCGGAACCCGCAGCGTCCGCCCACCAGCCCTGCCTGCCACGATCCTTGTCACGCCCCCATGCTCGCACCCGGCCCGAAAGGCGGGACGCGGTCGGGGCCGCTCGGCCATCGCGTAAAGTCGTTCTTCACCCTTTCCGAGGCGAGGAGTGCGAGGAGCGCGAGTGTCGGAGTCCCGGGTCAGACGGGCCGAGATCGCCATCGAACAAAGACACGTGGACCGGGTGTACGCCCGGCTCGCGGAGTTGCGTGCACAGGCCGAGGCCATGCGTGCCCGCGGCTACGAGCTGGGCCGTGGCGCGCAGCGGGAAGCCGTGTTCGAGCAGGCTTCGATGCTGTACGAGCGCGACATGATGGTGTTCCACGCCAACCAGACCCTCCAGACGTTGGACGCCGAGTACGAGGGTCTGGTGTTCGGCAAGCTCGACCACAGCAGTTCGGAACCCGTCTACGTCGGACGGCTCGGCATTCGGGACGCGGAGTTCAACAACCTCGTCACCGACTGGCGGGCGCCGGCGGCGGCGGCGTTCTACCAGGCGACGGCCGAGGAACCGATGGACGTGGTGCGCCGCCGGGTGATCCGCTGCTCGGGACAGTCGGTGCTCGACATCGACGACGACGTCTTGATGCCGGAAGCGGTTCCGGACGACATGAACGTGGTCGGCGAAGGCGCGTTGATGGCGGCGCTGGGCCGTTCGCGGGGCGACACGATGCGCGACATCGTCGCCACCATCCAGAAGGAACAGGACGAGGTCATCCGCGCCCCGTGGCGCGGGGTGACCGAGATCACCGGCGGTCCGGGCACCGGGAAGACGGCGGTGGCACTGCACCGAGCCGCGTACCTGCTGTACCGCTACCGGCGTCAGCTCGGGGGCGCGGGCGTCCTCGTGGTGGGCCCGTCGGGAGTGTTCACGAACTACATCTCCCGTGTCCTTCCGTCGATGGGCGAGACCAACGTCGAACTGCGTTCACTGGGCCAGGTGCTGGACGGACTGGACGCCACCCGCCACGACCCCGCGCCGTTGGCGGCCATCAAGGGCTCGCTGCGGATGCGGAAGGTGCTCGGCAAGGCGCTGCGGGACACCCCGCCGGACGCCCCCACCGAGATGAGGATCGTCTACAAGGGCGAGGTCCTGAAGCTGAACGCCAAGGAACTCGACAAGGTGCGACGCAAGGTGCACAGCTACTCGCACCCGCCGAACCGCTCGCGCGTCCGGGCAGCCGAGGCATTGCTGGAAGCGTTGGCGGACAAGGCGGAGGAGTACGCGAGCGCCGACGGCCGCACCATCGACCGGAACGAGTTGATCACCGAGCTGGGTGAACGCATCGACTTCCACCGATTCCTCGTGACGTGGTGGCCGGTGCTGTATCCCGCGCAGGTGCTGCGGTGGCTCGGTGACGAGCGCCGACTGGCGCGCGCGGCGAGGAACGTGCTGAAAGCCGAGGAGATCACTCTGCTGTCCCGGTCGCTGGCCGACCGGGATCGCGAGTGGACGGTGGCCGACATCGCCCTGCTCGACGAGTTGCGGGTACTGCTCGGCCCACCGCCGAAACGACGGCGCAGGCGGGGCTCGGAACCGGAACTGGAACAGCAGGAGGGGCCTCGCCGCCGGCCCGAGCACTACGACGAGTACTCCCACATCGTCGTGGACGAGGCACAGGACCTGTCCCCCATGCAGTGGCGCATGGTGGGCCGCCGCGGCAAGTACGCGAGCTGGACCGTGGTGGGCGACCCCGTGCAGAGCTCGTGGCCGGACCCCGAGGAGGCTGCGACGGCGCGGAACCAGGCGTTCGGGGCGCGCACCAAGCGCAGACGCTACGCGCTGCGCACCAACTACCGGAACTCGGCGGAGATCTTCGAGCTCGCTTCGCGGGTGGTGGCTGGCCACGCGCAACCGGACGAGTTGCCGCGCGCGGTACGGACCACGGGAGTTCCCCCACAGATCCGCCGGGTCGAGCCGGACACCCTGGAGGACGCCACTCAGTTGGCGGCCAAGGAGCTCCTCGACGACGTCGAGGGCACCGTGGGCGTGATCTGCGCCATGGACCGGGTCCCCGAGGTCAGCCGTTGGCTGGCGAGTCACGACGACCGACTGAAGGTGGTCGGCAGTCTCGACTCGAAGGGCCTGGAATACGACGCGGTGGTGCTGGTGGAGCCTACGGAGCTGGTCACCGAGTCGCTGACGGGACGGCGGGTGCTGTACGTGGCGTTGACCCGGGCCACCCAGCAGCTCACGGTGCTGGCCTCCGACGACGACTGGCTGACGCCCGAGGAATGACCGGCGCGAGCCGGTCGACGTCGGCCGGACATGCTCAGCTTTCCCGATCCTCCGCAACGAACCACCCGAACGAGTTACGATGCGGCCGTGGTCGGTGACGTGGTGAAGCGGCGGGAGCCGTTGTGAATCCTCAGGAAACCACCGAACGTGCGCTGGCGGTGCATCGCCTGCTGAACACGCAACGGCCCGTGCCGGTGGAACCGTTGCCGCTGGCCAGACGCATCCCGCTACCGGATGTCCGCCCTCCCAAGGCGGGACTGGTGGCGACCCTGGCGCGGCGGCACTCGTCGTACGAGTACTCCTACGACGACCTCACGCTGACGGCGCTGAGCGCGCTACTGCGGTTCTCGATGGGCGTGCAGCGGTTCGTCCCCGCCTACGGCGTGGAGGAATACCCGTTGAGCATGGCCCCCAGCGCGGGAGGGCTGGACATCCTCCGCGCCTACGCCGTGGTGCGGCGCGTGACGGGGCTGGACCGGGGCGTGTACCGCTACGAACCGGTGTCGCACGAATTGGTGCAGCTCACCGAGACCGACCCGGGACCGGAGCTGGAGCAGGTGTACCTGCAGGACGAGTTCGCCTGGCACGCGGCCGTCACCGTGGCCATAACGGCGCGTCTCGACGTGGCGTTCGGCACGTACCCGCTGCGACACTACCGGACACTGCATGTGGACTCGGGTGTGGCCGTGCAGAACCTGTACCTGGTGAACACGGCCCTGGGACTGGCGGGCTGCGCTGTCGCCGGTTTCGACGACGCGGCGCTGAGCGCCCTGTTAGGACTGTCGGAGAACGAGATCCCCACGATGTTGTTCGCCACGGGCCACCCCGCCTGAGTGCGACGGGGTGGCCGGTTCGGCTCATCGAGCGGCGGCGTGCCAGTAGTCGGCCAGCAGACGGCCCTGGTCGGGAGCGTGGGCGGCCGGGTTGTAGAAACCGCCGGTCGCAGTGGAGGCCGAATCGAGCACGAGACTGTTGGCGCCCTCGGGCGAAGGCAGACCCAACTGCGCGTTGACGGCCCAGTCGAGTGCGCCGAAGAGCCCGCAGCCGTTCGCCTCGGGCACCGCGAACGAGTCATCGGCCTGGTCGGCACCGGACAGGACGATGTTGCTCATCTCCCCGTCCACTTGCTCGGTGCCATCGGGGGCGTAACGCACGAGTTCCAGCGTGGGCTGGGCGGTGTTGTGCGGACGCAACAGGATCGGCTCGTCGTCGGAACCGATGTAGCAGTCACCGCCGAGCAGAATGTTGTCGAGACGGATCTTCACCGGCAGGGTGACGATCGGCTGTCCCACGGACAATCCGGCGTCGAGACTGAAGTCCGTGGGTGTGCCGGCGGGTTCGACGGTGGCCACCACACGGTTGAGTCTGCTGTCGGCGGCTTTCTCGCACAGGGTCGTGAGCACGGGGATGTCGCTGGGGCACATGAGGTTGAGCAGTCCGCCTGGCACGGTCACGGGTTCGGCTCGGATACCCGCGCCCTCGGGCGACACGGACGTGTAATCGACGCCGTCGCCGAGAAGCCCCATCTGCAGGTCGGTACCCGCGGTGGGAACGGTCTTCTCCCCGATCACCATCATCCCGGACTCCGACGACGACGCCAGGCACAACGCGGCCAGGTCGGCGCCGTCCGCGGCCAACATCTCGGGATCGTCCACCGGGCACCGGTCGAAAGGCGCCCATTGGCCGGCCAATGTGGATTCGGTGACACCGGCCTCGGCTTCGTCGGCCACGGCCGGGGCCGAGACCGTCGCCGCGGTCAGCGCGACCGCGGCCAGTGTCCCGCCGAGGACGACCGCCCCACGCCCGGGTCTCGACCGTCGTGAGGACTCACTCGCTCTTCTCGGCCTCATCGCGATTCTCCTTCGTGATCCGTCGTTTCAAAAAAGCGTCCCTATTGCTGCAATTCGGGGTGAGGAGGCGGGCAACCATTCCCGTTACGGAGCTCGCAGATCGCTCCCTGGGTCATTTTCACGTAATATTCCTCGCCGGAGATCAGTCCCGTCATGAGCGCATCGAGCTCCCCGTTCTTCCCGCATCCGGAGAACGGTGGGATATCGGTGAAACCGTCGAGGATGCCGCCCGAGTCGACGTCATAGCTCGGGTAGGTCGCCGTCAGGACGACCCCCATCGGCTCTTCGGTGCGGCAGTTGTCGCCGACCTCCAAGGCGGTACCGTTCACCTCGACGTCGTAGACCCGAATGGACATGTCCACGTTGACGGTCACCAGGCCGTCGTACGGCGGAGTCGGGAGGAAGAAGATCTCGATCTCCATCGGGCTCAGTTGGCTCAGTTCGACCATCGCCGAGTTGGGCATGAAATCAAAGGCGTGGAAGTGGTTCCGGCTCGGTGGGAACTGTTTCTTGCCCTGGTAATTCAGTTCGCCGACGGTCGTCTGGCAGAAACCCGGACGGTCTTCACACAACATCGCCGAGCCCACGGCCAGGTTCACGATTCCCGGCTCGATCCGGCTGGCCGCGCCCAATCCGTCGATGTTGCTGTACCCGCCGAGATAGGCGCACCAGGCCACGCCCTCGTCGCTGATCTGCTCGCACTCGTCCGGGACTTCCCCTTGCGCGACTTCGTTCTTCGGCGCAGCCCGGCCGTCGGGAGACGGCGCCTCGGCGCCGGGAGTCGGTGACGGCTGCTCATCACCCGGTTCTTCTTGCGCCTCACCACGGACCGCAAAGGATCCGATCGTCACGTCCTGGCCTGATTCCGGCGCGCAGTCGAAGGCGACAGCGGGCACCTCCGTTTCCGGACCGTCGTCGGGGTTTCCGTCGTCGGTGTCGTCCGGCCCGTTCTCGGAACCCGCTTCGGGCTCGGATTCCTCGGGTTGCCACCCGAGGATGAGGTTGAGCCGACCGGCCGAGAACGTCAGTTCCCCGGGGACGGTGGGGGTGATCTCGGGCCCGACGCCGGTGGCCGCCACGCGCAGTTCGCCGTTGTCCGGCAACGGTGTCGAGTCGATAGCCAGCTCGGGGAACGCGACGGCTCCCGGCACGGCGTCGTCCTGCGCCTCGGTCGCGACCGAGGCACTGAACCGCGTGCTGCCGGTCACCGACGACACTCCGCGCTCGGCGAGTTCGGCGACGACCGGCTCACCCAATGCCAGCCGGACCGTCACGTCGGTCGGTTCGACCGTCGCCTCGACCGGGGACGACTCGGGCAGCGACAACCCGACCGACACCTTCACCTCGTGCTGCCGGGTTCCCGTTTCGCAGTGGTAGAGCAGTTCCGCGCTCTCGTGCTCCACTCGTGCGCCGTCGTCCGGCACGGGCTGCCCGCCGGAGGCGCTCGGCACGCCGAGCACTCCCGCCAGCACCACCGCGCCAATCACGACGGTGGGGGCCACCTTACGTTGCCTGGCGAACCGGGTCCGTTTCATGCTGTCTCTTCCACTCGGGAGCCGAAGTCCGTCGGCCTCGGGAAGGTCTGTCCGGTCGGCCGCGAACCGCGCACCGACCGGACAGACCGCTCACTCGTACAGCCGCGAGGCCGTCGAGGTCATCGAGATCATCGAGATCACTGCTGGATGACGTCCTGACCCGGCGTCACGGTGTACGACGCCTCGAACGTCACGGTGTCGCCCTCGCTGATCAGGCCGAAGCAGTTCGCGCCCGAGTCGACGGAGGTGACCACCAGTTCATGCACCGACCCCTCGATCGGTGCCGGAGCCAACGTGTCGGTGGCGTTGTCGTAGGTGCCGGGCGCCTCCCCTTCGACGGTGGCTTCACAGCCGGTGCCGGTGAGGGTGGCCACCACTCCGCCGATGTATCCGGTGGTGACACCGTCCGCGTAGGACTCGCCGTTGATGGTCCAGTCCTCGTCCCCGCCGGGAACGACTTCGAAGGTCAGCCCCAACGGACCCGAGCAGTCGTCGAAGGTGATGTTCTCGATGCTGCCGAGCTGTGCGGGAGTACCGCTCGCGCTGCCTTCCAGGACCCCGCTCGCGTCGGACCCGGAGCAGGTGAGCTGCACACCGTTGGCGGTGTTGGTCAGAACTGTCGTGCCGGCGGTGGCCTCGTACGCACCGCCCGGGTCGACGATCCACTCCTGCTGCTCGGCCGATACCGACATCGCGGTGAAGCCGAGGGCGAGCGCTGCCGCGGCAGTGGTGGCGACGATGTCCGAAACACGCCTACGCATAGCGATTCCTTTCCGAACGGGAGCAGGGAACGGTCGAAAGCAAGCGACGCGGAAGACGGTGGTTCTCGAGTCCGCGGTGAACATCGGCCGACGATGCTTGCCGGTAGGCGAAGGAACCAACCTACCAGCCAGTACGTTAGCCGTTCACCAAGCGGTGAACAAGAAATGTCGATGTTTCCGAAAGGTTTACTCGCTCGTTCGGCGCAACGATTGTCATGATCCGATCAAATCCTCTCGGGACTTTGTCCTGGCGAGCATGCCAACGGTTCCGATCCCAGCGGGGGTACGGGATGCTCACAGCAGCACGAATACTTCCCGGGAATTTGTCACGAAAGCACTAGAATTCAAGCGTAACCACAAGACACGGTGCGGCGTTATTGTCAGCACACGCACAACACAAGCGTGTCGACGAACAAAACCGTCGTTCCATGAGTTTATGGAATTCGGTTTTCGCCGACCGAAGGAGACAGCGAGTGGCCATCGACGTCGACAGCGAACGCGGGCGTTCGTTTCCCGGCGCTGCCGCACTACGTCAGACCGGCAGGCTGTACGCGCTCGCTCTCGACGTACTGCGGTACATTCCTCGCAGGCCGTTTCAATTCCGTGAGTTCGTACAGCAATTCTGGTTCATCGCGAGCGTCTCGATTCTGCCCACCGCGCTGGTGGCCATCCCGTTCGGCGGGGTGATCGCGCTGCACGTCGGGTCGCTGACGACCCAGATCGGGGCCCAGTCGTTCACCGGGGCGGCGAGCGTGCTGGCCATCATCCAGCAGGCCAGCCCCATCGTCACCGCCCTGCTCATCGCGGGCGCGGGCGGCTCGGCCATGTGTGCTGACCTGGGTTCGCGCACCATTCGCGAAGAGATCGACGCTTTGGAAGTACTCGGGGTCTCGCCGGTGCAGCGGCTCGTCGTTCCCCGCGTGTTGGCCGCCATGGCGGTCGCCGTGTTCCTCAACGGCATGGTCAGCGTCGTCGGTGTGTGTGGCGGCTACTTCTTCAACGTGATCATGCAGGACGGCACCCCAGGTGCCTACCTCGCCAGTTTCTCCGCGCTCGCTCAGCTGCCCGACCTGTGGATCGGCGAGATCAAAGCATTGATCTTCGGGTTCGTCGCCGGTGTCGTCGCCGCCTACCGCGGCCTCAACCCGGCTGCCGGACCGAAAGGTGTCGGTGACGCCGTGAACCAGTCGGTCGTCATCACGTTCCTGTTGTTGTTCCTCGTCAACTTCGTGCTGACGACCGTGTACCTGCAGCTCGTGCCGCCGAAGGGAATGTGAGTCGTGACCACCCCCGTCCGGCAACGCGCCGTCCACGCCCTCGACCGAAGACTGTCTTTCTTGGACACGCTCGGTGAGTCGATCCTGTTCAGCCTGCGCGCGTTGGCCTGGATTCCCCGCGCGCTGGCGCGCTATCCACGTGAGATCACGCGACTGCTCGCCGAGGTGAGTTTCGGCAGCGGCGCGCTCGCCGTGATCGGCGGCACGGTCGGCGTGATGGTCGGCATGACGATGTTCACCGGCGTGGTCGTGGGCCTACAGGGCTACACGGCCCTGGACCAGGTGGGCACGGCGGCGTTCGCCGGGTTCATCTCCGCGTACTTCAACACCCGCGAGATCGCCCCACTGGTGGCGGGACTCGCGTTGTCCGCCACCGTCGGCTGTGGATTCACGGCCCAACTGGGCTCCATGCGGATCTCCGAGGAGATCGACGCCTTGGAGGTCATGGGCGTACCGAGCGTGCCCTACCTCGTCACCACCCGCATCATCGCGGGCTTCTGCGCGATCATCCCGTTGTACGCCGTGGGACTGCTCACTTCCTACGTCGCCTCGCGACAGATCACCATCTGGTTCTACGGCCAATCCGCGGGCACCTACGACCACTACTTCGAGCTGTTCCTCCCACCGGAGGACGTACTCTGGTCGTTCGGCAAGGTGCTGCTGTTCAGCGTCGTGGTGGTGCTGACGCACTGCTACTACGGCTTCCGGGCCAGTGGAGGACCCGCGGGCGTCGGCGTGGCGGTGGGCCGTGCCGTGCGCACCGCCATCGTCGCCGTGGCTCTGCTCGACTTCTTCGCCAGCCTCGCCATCTGGGGCGCCACGACAACCGTGCGGGTGGCCGGATGAGGAACACACGACTGCGCAAACTCGGGGTCCGCCTCGCGGGTGTGGCTTTCTGTCTCGTGCTCGTGTTGCTGGTGGACCTGTCCGTCCGCGTCTACAACAAGGAGTTCACCGACTCGGTGTCGGTCACGTTGCGCACCGACCACGTGGGCAACCAGCTACGGGAGAACTCCGATGTCAAGGCCAGGGGCGTACTGGTCGGTGAGGTCCGGGCGATCAGGGCCGTGCCCGACGGCGCGGAGATCGACCTCGCGCTCGACCCGGACACCGTGTCACGACTGCCGAAGGACGTCACGGCCCTGCTCGTTCCGAAGACCCTGTTCGGAGAACGCTACGTGCAGCTGTCCGTTCCGGACGGATCCGGCGCGGCTCCCCTGTCCGACGGCGATGTCATCACCCAGGACCGCTCAAGCAACGCCATCGAACTGGAGCGCGTGTTCGACGAACTGCTGCCCGTACTCAAATCCGTGCAGCCGCAGAAACTCGCCAGCACCCTCAGCGCGGTGGCCACAGCACTGGACGGCCGTGGCGAGCAGATAGGCGACACCCTCGTAACCGCGGCGAACTACCTCGAGGAGTTCAACCCCAACCTGCCCGAGCTGCACGAGAACATCCGCGACCTCGGCGAGGTGGCGCAGCTGTACGGCGACATCTCCCCCGACATCCTCGACGCGTTGACCGACGCGGGCATCACGCTCGGGACTGTGGAGGAGCGCAGCACCCAATTGCGAGGCCTGTACGCGCAGGTGACCGTCACCGCCACCGACCTCACCGGATTCCTGCGCGCCAATGCCGACAACCTCATCCGGCTGTCGGCCGAGAGCCGAGCACCGTTGGAGGCCGCCGCGCGCTACTCCCCCGGATTCGGCTGCACTCTTAAGGCCCTCGACGAACTCAAGCCCGCCATGGACGCGGTCCTCGGCAAGGGCACCGACACCCCGGCCCTGCGGATGAACGGCACCGTCACCACCTCGCCGCGCGGCAAGTACGTGCCCGGCGCGGACGATCCGCGCCCCCACGCCGACACCGGTCCTCGCTGCTACCCCAGCGGCATCGCACCGCGAGACGACACACCACCCGCTCCCGCCCGGGACGCGACGGGCCCCGCTGTTCCGGGAGCCGGCGCCGACCTCGGTCTGCCCAACTCGCCGCAGGAACGACAGTTGCTGTCCACACTGCTCGCCGCGGACCTGGGTGTCGCCGCCGACGAGGTCCCCGACTGGAGCAGCGTCCTCCTCGGACCCGTCTACCGCGGCACGGAGGTGACACTGCGATGAGGAAGATCGCCGGACCACTGCTCAAGGGCTTGACGTTCGTGCTCGTCACCACCGTGGCGATGGTGTTGCTGGCCGTGTCCATCTCGAACGTCGGCGTGAACGAACGTGTCGGCTACAGCGCCAGATTCACCGATGTCACGTCGCTCAACACCGGTGACGACGTGCGCATCGCCGGTGTGCGGGTGGGACAGGTGGACGAGTTGGAGATCATCGACCAGCACATCGCCCTGGTGCGCTTCTCGGTGGACGCGACTCGCCGACTGCCCGCCGACGTGACCGCCACCATCCGGTACCGCAACATGCTCGGCCAGCGCTACATCGCCCTGGAACGCGGCGACCCGCCGAGCTCCGACCATCTCCGGCCGGGTGCGGAGATCCCGCTGGAACGCACCCGGCCCGCACTGGACCTGACCGAGCTGTTCCACGGCTTCCAACCCCTGTTCTCGGCCCTGGACCCCGGTGAGGTCAATCAGCTCTCGGGCGAGATCATCCAGGTACTGCAAGGGGAAAGCGGCACCGTGGAAAGCCTGTTGCGCCACACGGGATCGCTCACCGAGACTCTCGCCGACCGCGACCGGGTGATCGGCGAGGTCATCACGAACCTGAACTCGGTGCTCGACACCATCAACAACGAGGGCGACGCGCTGTCCGGCCTCGTCTCGACACTGCAGGAACTGGTGTCGGGCCTGGCAGGGGACCGCGAGGCCATCGGCGAGTCCATCGAGGGCATGGCCGCCCTCACCACGGCCACGGCCGGTCTGTTCGAACAGGCACGTGAGCCGTTGCGGGAGAGCATCGCCGGGTTGCGGGACGTGTCGACGAACCTCGTGTCCGGCTCCGACGACCTGGAACGGTTCCTCGTCACGACCCCGGAGAAGTTCACCGCACTGGGGCGCACGGCCTCGTACGGATCGTTTTTGAACGTCTACCTGTGCGACGGCATCCTGCTGACCGACCCGCCGACGAACATCAACGACGGAGCCCTCCCGGCGAGGTGTAACCGATGACGTCCTTTCGGAAACGCAACCCTTTGGTACTCGGTGTGGTGGGCACCGTCCTGCTCGCGGGAGTGACCATGGCGACGGTCAACTACGAGAACCTGCCCCTCATCGGCGGCGGCACCACCTATCAGGCCGAGTTCGCCGAGGCGGCCGGGCTCGCACCGGCCAACGAGGTGCGGGTGGCCGGCATCAAGGTCGGTGAGGTCACCGATGTGGAGCTCGCCGAGGACCGGGTGCTCGTGTCGTTCCGTGTCTCCGACGCCTGGATCGGCAACAGGACATCGGCCGAGATCAAGATCAAAACCTTGCTGGGGCAGAAATACCTGTCCCTGCACCCCATGGGCGACGCGGTGCAGGACCCCGACGACCCCATTCCGCTCGGCCGCACCACCACGCCGTACGACGTCACCACCGCGTTCGAACAACTCGCCACCACGGCGGGTTCCATCGACACCGAACAACTCGCCGAGAGCTTCCGCACCCTCGGCGACACCTTCGACGGCGCCGAGGAACACGTACGCAGCGCCTTAGACGGCCTGACCTCGCTGTCACAGACCATCGCCTCCCGCGACGAGGAACTCGCCGACCTCCTCGCCAGCGCGCACACCGTCGCCGACACCCTCGCCGACTCCAGCGACGAGTTCGACCGCCTCATCGACGACGGCAACCTGCTGCTCACCGAACTCGACCACCGGCGCGAAGCCATCCACGACCTGCTCGTCGGAGCGCAGGACCTGGCCGAACAGATCTCCGGACTGGTCGCCGACAACACCGAACAACTCGCGCCCACACTCTCCGAACTCGACACGGTGACCAACATCCTGCGGCAGCACCACGACGAACTCGACCGCACTCTCGAACTCGCCGGACCGTACTTCCGGGTCGTCAACAACGCCGTGGGCAGCGGCCGCTGGCTCGACGTGTACGTGTGCGGGCTGGTCGCCGACAACCGCCATCCCTGCAAAGCCCCGGAACGGAGGTGACATCCGGTGACGACCCGATTCCGGTGGACACTGACCAGACTCACCACGGTGCTGGCCGTGGCCGCCGTGGCCACGGCAGGCGCCCTGTGGTGGGTGTTCACCGACCACGGGGACAAGACGGTGACGGCCTACTTCAGCCGCACCGTCGGCGTCTACCCAGGCTCGGACGTGAAAGTGCTCGGCGTCGCCGTCGGTGAGGTCGAGTCGGTGTCCCCCGAAAGCGACCGGGTGCGCGTGACCATGACCGTGGACGGCGACGCACCCGTGGCCGCCGACACCCGCGCACTGATCGTGTCGCCGAGCGTGGTGGCCGACCGGTACGTGCAACTGTCCGACCTGGCCCACGGCGGTCCCCGGCTCGCGGACGACACCGTGATCCCCCGCGCCCGCACCGCCGTCGCCGTGGAACTCGACGAGCTGTACCGCAGTCTCGACGACCTCGCCACCGCGCTCGGACCCGAAGGCGCCAACGCCGACGGTGCCCTGTCCGACCTGCTCGACACCGGGTCCGACGTGCTCGACGGCACCGGCGAGTCGTTTTCCGAAAGCGTGCGTAACTTCGGTGACCTGGCCCGCACACTGGCCGATTCCGACGACGACCTGTTCGCCGCCATCGACTCGTTGTCGACGTTCACCAGGATGCTGGCGGGCAACGACACGCAGGTACGCGAGGCCACCGAACAGCTCGCCAACGTCTCCGACACCCTCGCCGCCGACCGCGAGGAACTGTCCGCGGCCCTGGCCACCCTCGGCAACGCACTGGCCGACGTCCAGTCGTTCGTCGCGGACAACCGCGCGGCATTGAAGTCCAACGTAGACAAACTGGCCGAGACCACCCGGCTGGTGGTGGACCGGCGCGCCTCACTGGCCGAGGCGCTCGACGTCGCTCCCATCGCCGCCGAGAACGCCTACAACGCCTACGACCCGGCGAGCGGCACCCTTCAGGGACGCATCACACCGCTGGAATACCTGCCCCTGGTCTCCGCGTCGGGAGGTGGCCGGTGAACCGACTTTCCCGCACGATCGCGGCCGGAACCGTGGTGGTGTGCCTGCTGGCCTCCGGCTGCGCCACGGAGTTCGACGGGGTTCACGACCTCCCCCTGCCGGGCGGCGCCGACCTCGGCGACGACCCCTACCGCGTCACCGCGCACTTCGACGACGTGCTGGACCTCGTGCCACACGCGGCGGTGAAGGTCAACGACGTCGCCGTGGGCAGGGTGGAGTCCATCGAACTCGCCGACACCGACGACTGGCGGGCCGAGGTCGTGCTGCTCGTCAACGGCGGCATCGAGCTGCCCGCCGACACACTGGCCAACGTCCGCCAGTCCAGCCTGCTCGGCGAGAAGTTCGTCGAACTCGAGGCACCCCGACACCACGGGGACGAACCCAGAGCACCCCTGACGGACGGCACGCTCATCCCCGCCTCCCGCACCAACCGGCACGTCGAGGTCGAAGAGGTCTTCGGCGCGTTGTCACTACTGCTCAACGGCGGCGGCATCGCCCAACTGCGCACCATCAACCGGGAACTGAACGAGGCGCTGGCCGGCAACGAGACCGAGATCAAGGAGTTCCTGTCCCACATCGACCACCTGGTGTCCGATCTCGACTCCCACCGCCACGACATCACCGCCGCGCTCGACGGCCTCGACCGGCTGTCTGCCACCCTCGCCGAACGCGAGGACGCCATCAAAGGCGCTCTCAACGACCTGACCCCGGGACTGGCGGAACTTCGAGACCAGCGCGAGCAACTGGTGACCATGCTGAAGTCGCTCGACGAACTCTCCGACGTCGCCGTGGACGTGATCGACAAGACGAGGGACGACCTGGTGGCCGACCTCGAAGCGCTCGCCCCCACCCTCGACGGCCTCGCCGACGCGGGACAGTCCCTGCCCCGGTCCCTGGAGATCCTGGCCTCGTTCCCGTTCACCGACGCCGTACTCGACGGCATCAAGGGCGACTACCTCAACACCCTCGTCGAGATCGTCCCCGCCGACGGCTACACCGCACCGATCCCCATGCTGCCGCTGCCCACCACCGCCACCCCGGCCGAGTCCGCAGTCGACGGAGGTGACCGCTGATGCTCACCCGTCGGGTCAAGAAGCAAATCGTCGCGTTCGTGGTCGTGGCACTCATCGCCACCGCGTTCGTCGGCGCTAGTTACGCCGGGCTCGGCCGTCTCCTCGGCCAGGACGGCTTCGTCGTCCGCCTGCAACTCGCCGACGGGGGCGGCCTGTTCTCCGGGAGCGAGGTCACCTACCGAGGCGTGGCCGTGGGCGAGGTCGACGAACTCCGCCTCACCGACGACGGCATGGAAGCCGTCCTGATCCTCGACGAGGACGCTCCCGCGATCCCCGCCGATTCCCGAGCCGTGGTCGCCAACCGGTCGGCCGTCGGCGAACAGTACGTGGACCTCCAACCCCGCACCGGCCAAGGCCCCCACTTGGAAGACGGCTCGGTGATTCCACGCGAGTCCACCGCGCTCCCTCTCCCCGTGCACACCCTGCTGGGCAACCTCAGCGCGTTCACCGAATCCGTGCCCACCGAGTCCCTGCGAACCGTGGTGGACGAGCTGTACACCGCGTTCCAGGGCACCGGCGACGACCTGCAGGTATTGCTCGACTCCTCACGCGAGTTCACCCACACCGCCACCGAATACCTGCCACAGACCTCCGCCCTCATCCAAGACGGTGCGACTGTGCTGCGCACCCAGGCGGAATCGGCCGAGGCCTGGCGCTCGTTCGCCGACAACGCCAAGCTCTTCGCCCGCGAGCTCGCCGACGCCGACGGGGATCTACGCGAACTCATCGCCCGCACACCCGGGGCCGCCACACAGCTCAGTGGGCTGCTGGCCGACACCGACCCCGGACTCTCGGCACTCATCGCGAACCTGGTGACCACGTCCGAGCTGTTCTCCGACCGGGTCGACGGCGTGGAGCACCTGTTCGTCATGCTGCCGAAGGCGACCGCGGCCACGTCCGCCGCGCTCGACGGCGACGAGTTCTCGGTCGCGCTCACGTTCTTCGACCCGGTGCCATGCCTGAGCGGCTACGAAGGCACGCCACACCGCGCCGGTGAGGACAGCGGCGACGCGCCGTTCAACACCGACGCCGAGTGCACCGTGCCCTACGGGGACCCACGCGCCGTGCGGGGTTCTCAGCACGTGCCGGAAGGCGGACTGCCACCGGCGGTACCACCGGGTGTGCTCGCCGACGACGACCACACTCGCGAGTCGCTGGAGGACATGCTGTGGCTCGACGAATGAGCTGGCGGCGCGTGCTCACCGGCGCCGCCGTCGCCGTCGTCGTCATCGCCGCGATGTTCGCGGTCCGGGGTGTGCTGGCCTGGATCTCGGCCGCCGGTGACGAGGACCTGGACACGGCGAAGGCCCGCGACGAAGCCCTGCGGGCAGGCCGCCAACACGTAGCCGAGCTGACCACAATGGACCACGAAGATGTCGAGGGCGGTCTGCGTCGGTGGCTGGACGTCGCCACGGGGCCGCTGCGCTCCGAACTGGAGGACACCGAACCGGCGACACTCAGCGCCGTGGAACAGGCCGGCACCGTGGCGACCGGAACGGTGCTGACGGCCGGACTCAGCGAGTTCAACGCCGAGGCCGGCACCGCCACCCTGCTGGCCTCCGTGGAGGTCACCACCGCACGCGAGAGCGCCGACCCGGTGTTCGCACGCAACCGGTACCGCGCGCAACTGCGGCATACCGACGACGGCTGGAAGGTCGCGTCGTTCGAACCGATTCCCACCGGTGGTGCGTCGTGAACCGCCGTCTCCTGACGTTTCTGGTCGTCACTTCCCTACTCACCGGTTTCGGGGCGGCGGGCACCCTGTGGGCGCACGAAGCGCGGACCTCGGCCTCGGCGCTCGATCTCACCCACGTCGACGTCGATGCCACGCTGGAAGTGCGTTCGGCTGTCACGCGGTCGGTGAACAAGGTGCTGACGTACCGCTTCGACGATGTGGAAGCCACCGTCCGCTCCGCCGAGGACCTGCTGCGGAGAAACGCGCGAGAGGAGTATCGGCGACTGTTCACCCAAGTGAGCGCGAACGCTCCGGAGCAGCGGCTCACCGTCACCACGCGGGTGGTGGACACTGCGGTGCTGTCGTTGACGGAAGAGCACGCACGGGTACTCGTGTTCGCCGACCAGACCGCGACCCGAAGCGGCGGTGAACCGACGCACGCCGCGGCCCAACTCCTGGTGACGGTGGAACGTCACGACGGCCGCTGGCTGGTGACCGACCTGGCCCAAACCTGACGCCGCCCACCGTGTCCGCAGCCTGCGTAGCCGTTCGCACGCTTCACGGCCGACGTTGCCTCGGCAATGCCGGAGACACCGTCGACATCGGCATGGTGCGCAACGCCAGTTCCAACTCGAATCGGGCGTCCGGATCGCGCAGTCGGTCACCGAACGTCGATTCCAACTGCCGCATCCGGTACCGCACAGTCTGCGGATGCACTTCCAACCGCTCGGCCATGTCCACCACGTTCCCCTGCGCGTCGATCCACGCCCGCAAGGTCTCCAACATGCGTTCACGCTGACGCGGCGTGAACCCGTCGAACGCCGCGAGCAGACGCCGCCGCAGCTGGGTGGTCAGCGCCTCGTCCGAGTGCAACAGCAATACGGGCAGGCACTCCTGGGCCCACACGACCCGACGTGGCGGCAACACGCCCTCGTCCACCAACGCCAACGCCTTACGCGCCCACCGCAACGAATCGGCCACCCCGTCCAACGGCACACACGGCCCCACAGCCAACCGGCACCGTGGCAACGCCTGTTCGAGCGAGGCGATGCGTTCTCGGGTCATCGGTCCGGGCAGGAGCAGCCGCGGTTCGACCCCGGTCAGCTCGGCCAACACATCCGCGTCGAGCGGAAGTCGATGCGCGGGACTGAGTCGATGCAGCGGGCGCACGGCGACCGGCGTCGCCTTCTTCGGCATCGCCCACCCGACGAGCTGTGCGAGCTCGTCGATCGCCTCGGGTGCCACGGCGGGACGTTCCAGGATCAGCTGCAGCAGCCGTCGCCGCCACGTGTCGAGGGCGTCGGCGGAACTCGCTTTAGCCTCCAGGAAACCGTCGAGCGCCACCGACGCCAACTCGTCCATGAACCCGAGGATCGCGTCGGCCAGGTGCGACATCACCGCCGACGAGAACCCGCTGCGCCGACCGACCTCCATGATCCGCCGCCACGCCACCCGTGCCCCCACGCGATAGGCGGCCTGCAGCGTGTCGAGACTGCGGCCCTCCCGCATCTCGTACTGTCCGAGTCTTCGGTGCACTTCGTGTGCGTGCTGTTTGGACGCACTCGGATCGGCGATCTGGGCGAGGAACAACGACACCGCGTGCTGCACACCGGCTCTGATGGACTTTCCGTAGGGGCCGTCGAGCGGTCTGCGGTACTCGGGGATCACGGCACGGATCTCGGTGACGATCTCGTCGGCCACGCTCTCCAGTTCGGGCCGCATGATCTCGGCGAGTTGCCCCGAAAGCACGACTGAGTCGGCGGCACCATACGCTGATCGTCCTGCCACGCTGACAAGCTCCCTTCCCGCACCGTTGAGGGACGCACTGCCACGATCAGTTCAGCAGACCAGAAAAGGTATCACCGGAAACCGACGGTTCGGGGCGGCCGCGTCCGATATGACGAAATCCCGCCGTCCCTGTTGTGCGGCTGTGACAATTCCGTCCGGTTACGGCTCCAACCGACGGTGCAGTGCCTGCACCACGGGGATCAACGGCGTGACCTCCGCCCGGTCTTGGGCCGTGCACTCGGTGAGGGAGGCTCCGACGACGTCGAATTCGGCGAGGGCGTCGAGACAAGCGACGAGCCGATCGATACCGAGACCACCGGGTTCGTGGTAGTGGGGGCCGGAGAACTCGCCGGGGTCGAGTACGTCCACGTCGACGTGCACGTACACCGTGCTCACGTTCGCCGCGCGCAACGCGTTCACCACGTCGTCCGGGGTGGCCGACGCGGGCACGTGCCGCAACAGGCCATCGTCGAGAGCGGCCCGCTCGGCGGGATCGAAGACCCGGGCGCCCACGAGGACGGCTTTGCCCGGCTCCACGGCGGGATCGGCCACGAAATCGGGGTCGCCCTGCCCCAGCAACGACCGCAGCACCATGCCGTGAAACGCGCCGGACGGCGACGTGTCGGGGGTGTTGGCGTCGGCGTGCGCGTCGAACCAGAGCACACCGAGTCCGGGCCCGTACCGGTACCGGGCCACACCGACCGGCACGAGGTCGACGGCACAGTCCCCGCCGAGCGTGAGTACCGGGCCCTCGGGGTTCTCCAACACCGTCAACTGTGCGCCACGGTTGTCGAGCAACGCGGCCCGGTTAGCCATCCCACGTTCGACGGGCGAGCCCTCTCGGCCGACGGGCACCCGCGAAACGGGCGTGTCGAGTACCTCCTCGGTGAGCGAGGCCAACACCTCGCATCCGGTGGTCAGCCGGGACGACGCTCCGTCCCAACCCGCGCCCTGCCACTGCGGTACCGCATGCACTCGCATGGCACTCACCCTACGGGCACCACAGCGGAATCGGGCGACCTCGGCGACATCGACAGCGTCGGCGATGCCGCCGGAAAAAGCCGGTACTACTCCAGCACTATCAGCAGGTCGCCACCCTCCACCTGCTGCACCGAGTTGATCGCCAGTCGCGACACCGTGCCACTCGTCGAAGCGGTGATGGCGGCCTCCATCTTCATCGCCTCGATGGTGGCCACGGTGTCCCCCGCCTCGACCGAGTCGCCTTCCGACACCGCCGCCGTCACCACACCCGCGAACGGCGCGGCGACGTGTTTCGGGTTGTCCTTGTCCGCCTTCTCCTTCGCGGGCAGGTCGACGGCCACCGAACGGTCCCGTACCTGGATGGGCCGAAGTTGCCCGTTGAGAGTCGCCATGACGATACGGATGCCGCGCTCGTCGGCCTCCCCGATCGCCTCCAACTCGATCAGCAACCGAACCCCGGGTTCGAGGTCGACGGCGTACTCCTCGCCCGGACGCAGCCCGTAGAAGAAGTCCTTGCTCGGCAACACACTCGTGTCGCCGTAGTCGTGGCGGTGTGCCTCGAACTCCTCCGTCGGCCCCGGGAACAGCAACCGGTTCAACGTCGCGCGCCGATCGTTCTCCAGCTCCCGGCGGTCCTCGGCGGACAGCTCCACGGTCGGCCGCGACTCCGCACGACCCTGCAACGCCTTGCTGCGGAACGGCTCGGGCCAGCCACCGGGCGGGTCACCCAGCTCACCCCGCAGGAAGCCGATCACCGAATCGGGGATGTCGTACTTGCCGGGCTCGGCTTCGAACTCCTCCGGAGACACCCCCGCGCCCACCAGATGCAGGGCGAGGTCACCGACCACCTTGGACGACGGTGTGACCTTCACAAGCCGGCCGAGAATGCGGTCGGCCGCGGCGTACATCGCCTCGATCTCCTCGAACCGGTCACCCAGCCCCAGCGCGACGGCCTGGGTACGCAGGTTCGACAACTGCCCACCGGGGATCTCGTGGTGGTAGACCCGGCCGGTGGGCGAAGCCAGCCCGGCTTCGAACGGCGCGTAGATCTTGCGCACGGTCTCCCAGTACGGCTCCAGGTCGCCGACGGCCTGCAGGCTCAGCCCGGTGGGCCGATCGGAGTGATCCGTGGCGGCCACGAGAGCAGACAGCGACGGCTGTGACGTGGTACCCGCCATCGACGCCACGGCCCCGTCCACGGCGTCGGCACCCGCGCCGATGGCGGCGAGATAGGTCGCCAGCTGCCCACCCGCCGTGTCGTGCGTGTGGACATGCACCGGCAGGTCGAACTCCTTGCGCAACGCTCCCACGAGCTTGGCCGCCGCGGGCGCCCGCAACAGCCCGGCCATGTCCTTGATCGCGAGGACGTGCGCCCCCGCGCCGACGATCTGCTCGGCGAGCTTGAGGTAGTAGTCGAGCGTGTAGATCTTCTCGTCGGGATCCAGCAGGTCGGAGGTGTAGCACAACGCCACCTCGGCCACGGCCTTCCCCGTTGCCCGCACCGCGTCGATGGCCGGGCGCATCTGCTCGACGTCGTTGAGCGCGTCGAAGATGCGGAAGATGTCGATGCCGGTGGCGGTCGCCTCCTCCACGAACGCCTCGGTCACCTCCGTGGGGTACGGCGTGTACCCCACGGTGTTACGGCCCCGCAGCAACATCTGCAGACAGATGTTCGGCATGGCCTTACGCAGTGCCTCCAAGCGCTCCCACGGGTCCTCGGCGAGGAACCGCAGCGCGACGTCGTAGGTGGCGCCGCCCCAGCACTCCACCGACAGCAGTTCCGGCGTGGTCCTCGCCACGACCGGCGCCACGGTCAGCAGGTCCTTGGTGCGCACCCGGGTGGCGAGCAGCGACTGGTGGGCGTCCCGGAACGTCGTGTCGGTGACCCCGAGAGTCGGCGACGACCGCATCCACCGCGCGAAGCCCTCGGGACCGAGCTCCTCCAGCTTCTGCTTCGACCCGAAAGGTGGGTCGCCCTCCGGCACCTTCGGCAGCTTCTTCTCAGGATCGATCAGGCGGGGCCGCTCACCGTTGGGTTTGTTGACGGTCACATCCGCGAGATAGGTCAGCAACCTGGTGCCACGGTCGGCGGAACGCCGGGCCGTCAACAGATGCGGCCGCTCTTCGATGAACGCCGTGGTGACCCGCCCCTCACGGAAATCGGGGTCGTCGAGCACGGCCTGCAAGAACGGGATGTTGGTGGCCACCCCTCGAATGCGGAACTCGGCCACCGCGCGCTGCGCCTTGTCCACGGCCGCGGCGAACGTACGGCCCCGGCAGGTGAGCTTCACGAGCATGGAATCGAAGTGCGCGCTGACCTCCGCGCCCGCGAACGCCGTACCACCGTCGAGCCGGATCCCCGAACCACCGGGCGACCGATATGCGCTGATCATGCCGGTGTCGGGACGAAACCCGTTGGCGGGGTCCTCGGTGGTAATGCGGCACTGCAACGCCGCGCCGCGCAGGTACACAGCCTCCTGCGACAACCCGAGATCGGCCAGGGTCTCCCCCGCGGCGATGCGCATCTGTGCCTGCACCAGGTCCACATCGGTGACTTCCTCAGTCACCGTGTGCTCCACCTGGATGCGCGGGTTCATCTCGATGAACACGTGGTTGCCGTCGCGGTCCACGAGGAACTCCACCGTGCCCGCGTTACGGTAGCCGATTTGCCGGGCGAACCGCACCGCGTCGGCACAGATGCGTTCCCTCAGCTCGGGATCGAGATTGGGGGCCGGAGCGAGTTCGACCACCTTCTGGTGCCGCCGCTGTACCGAACAGTCCCGTTCGTACAGATGGATGACACCGTTCTCGTCGCCGGTACCGTCGCTGAGGATCTGTACCTCGATGTGGCGAGGCTGGACGACCGCCTTCTCCAGGAACACGGTCGGGTCACCGAAAGCCGACTCAGCCTCGCGCGCCGCCGCCTCGATCGACTCACGTAACGAGGCCCGGTCCTGCACCAGCCTCATACCGCGGCCCCCACCACCGGCGACGGCCTTCACGAACACCGGGAAGCCCAACTCCTCGGCCGCCTCGACCAATGTGTCCACATCAGACGAGGGCTCCGAGGAACCGAGCACGGGAACACCGGCCTGCCTCGCCGCATTCACCGCGCGTGCCTTGTTGCCGGTCAGCTCCAGCACCTCGGCACTCGGCCCGATGAACGCGATCCCGGCTTCGGCGCACGCCCGGGCCAGGTCCGGGTTCTCGGAAAGGAAGCCGTAACCCGGATAGATCGCGTCGGCGCCCGCCATCCTCGCGGCGCTCACGATCTCGTCGACCGACAGATAGGCCCTCACCGGATGTCCCGACTCGCCGATCTCGTACGCCTCGTCGGCTTTCAGCCGATGCAGTGAGTTTCGGTCCTCGTGGGGGAACACCGCGACGGTTCCGACGCCCAGCTCGTAGGCTGCGCGGAACGCGCGGATCGCGATCTCACCCCGGTTGGCGACGAGTACCTTGCGGAACATGCCCGGTCCTTCCTGTTTTCGGATCGGTCGCGAAAGGCACGTTACCCCGGGTTTCCCGCCCAGCGGGAGGTCACCCTACCGTGACGGGGCTCATGCGCCCGGTATGTGGGACAGTCCGCAGCCCACGGCGTCGTGTCCGCAGCCCACGGCGTCGTGTCCGCGAGGTGTGGCGTAGGAACAACTACGCCACCTGCGGACACGACTACGGGAAGTGCGGACACAGCTGCACAACCTGCGGACACGGCGCTCAGCTCTTCTCGAGATACTCGGCACGCTCGTCGTCGATCGTGTCGGCCGCCAGTTTGGCGAGTCCCGGGTGCTCGACGAGCTCGGGGTCGGCGTCCACGATCCGCTGCGCCACTCGCCGTGACGTGGCGATCAGCTCTTCGTCCCGCAACAGCGACAACAGCTTCAGCCCCGAACGTTTACCCGACTGCGCGGATCCGAGGATGTCGCCCTCCCTGCGCAGTTCCAGGTCGAGTTTCGACAGTTCGAAACCGTCGGTGGTGGACTCGACGGCCGCCAACCGCGCTCGGGTGGACGTGCCGTCGACGGCCTCGGTGACGAGCAGGCACAGGCCGGGCACGTCGCCTCGGCCGACCCGGCCGCGCAACTGGTGCAGCTGGCTGACTCCGAACCGATCGGCATCCATGATGATCATGATGGTGGCGTTGGGGACGTTGACACCGACCTCGACGACGGTCGTCGCCACCAGCACGTCGAGTTCGCCCGCGGCGAAAGCACGCATCACCGCGTCCTTCTCGTCCCCGGGCAGTCGACCGTGCAGCACTCCGATCCGCAGCCCGGCGAGCGCACCGTTCTCCAGCTCGGGCGCGAGATCCAGTACCGCGATCGGGGGGCGTTCGGTCTTGTCCGACGGCGGTTCGTCGCCGATGCGTGGGCACACGACGTACGCCTGGTGTCCCTTGGCGACCTCCTCCCGCAGTCGTTCCCAGGCCCGCTCCAACCAGGCCGGTTTCTCCGCCGCGGGTACCACGGTGGTGGAGATCGGCGATCGGCCCGACGGCAGCTGTCGCAGCGAGGAGGTCTCCAGGTCGCCGTAGACGGTCATCGCGACGGTTCTGGGGATAGGGGTCGCGGTCATCACCAACACGTGTGGGTTGGTGTTCTCGGCTCCTCGCGAGCGCAGGGCGTCGCGTTGTTCGACACCGAAGCGGTGCTGTTCGTCGATCACCACGAACGCCAGGTCGGCGAACGAGACGTGTTCCCCGAGCAGCGCGTGGGTGCCGACCACGATCCCCGCCGCACCGCTGGCCGTGTCGAGTAACGCCTGTTTGCGTTCCCGTGCGGGTAGGGAGCCGGTGAGCAACGTGACCCGGGTCGCCACTTCCGAAGCGCCCAGTTCTCCCGCTTTCGCCAGGTCACCGAGGAGTTCCCGCAACGACCGCGCGTGTTGGGCGGCCAGCACCTCGGTCGGGGCGAGCAGGGCCGCCTGCCTGCCCGCGTCCACCACCTGCAACATCGCGCGTAGCGCGACGACGGTCTTGCCGCTGCCGACCTCGCCCTGCAGCAGGCGGTTCATCGGGTGTTCCCCGGCCAGGTCGGCGCTGATGGCTTCTCCGATCTCACGCTGCCCCTCGGTGAGTCGGAAGGGCAGTCGCGCGTCGAACGCCTCCGCGATACCGCCCTGCCGTGGCGGGCAAGCGGGCGCGGGTCGGGCGCCGGTGGTGTGTCGTCGCCGCGCGAACACCAGCTGCACCGCCAGTGCCTCGTCCCACTTGAGGCGGGTGCGGGCGGCCTGGAGGTCGGCGTCGCTGCGTGGGCGGTGAATGCCGTGCAACGCCTCGAACAGCGTGGGCAGGTGGTGTTCGAGGCGCAACCACTCGGGGAGCGGGTCCGGTTCCTCGTCGAGCAACTCCAGTGTCTGACTCACGGCCTTGGCGATGCGCCACGACGGCAGCCCCTGGGCGGCCGGGTACACCGGGATGATCTGCGACAGGAAGTCGTCCACGGTCGACAACCCGTCGGCGGGGTCGGCCGAGCCCGTGTCGATCAGTTCGTACTCGGGGTTGGCCAGCTGGAGGGTGCGGCGGAACATCGTGACCTTGCCCGCGAACAATCCCGTCCGGCCCGGCCGCAATTCCCGTTCCCGCCATGTCTGGTTGCCGAAGAACGCGCATGTCAGTCTGCGCTGGCCGTCGGTGATGGTGGCTTCCAGGATCGAGCCCCTACGGGACCGCATGGGTTTCTTCGTGACGTGTTCCACGCGCGCCAATACGGTGACGTGCTCGCCGATCTCCAGGCCCGCGATGTCGGTGAGCTCGCCTCTGCGCGCGTAGCGGCGCGGATAGTGCCGTAGCAGGTCTCCGACGGTGTGCAGGCCGAGCGAGGCGGCCAGCGCTTTCGCCGTCCTCGCGCCCACCACACCCGTGAGCCCGTCACCCAACCCGGCCATGTCACTCCACACCCATCAACAGCATCGCATCGGTCTGTCCACCGGAATAGCACACCAGTTCGACATCCGGCCGTTCAGCGCGCACGTGTTCGGCCAGGACGTCGGCGATGCCTTCGGGCGCGTCGTCTCCCACGAGCACGGTGACCAGTTCGCCGCCCACCGCGAGCATGCGGTCGAGCACCCCGATCGCCGCGCGTTCCACTCGACCGGCCGTTTCCCTCGGCTCGATCAGCACCACCTCGCCGTCGATGAATCCCACCACGTCCCCCGCGGCGGCCCGGCCGACCCACGTGATGGCGTCCTCGGCCGCGACCGTGAGTTCACCTCTTCGGGTGGCCGCCGCGGCCTCGGCCATAGCCACCACGTCGGCGCCGGCCCTGCGGTCCGGGTCGTGGACCGCGAGTGCGGCCAGCACCTGTACCGGCGAGGCGCACGGCACCACGACGACGTCCCGTCCGGCCAACATCGGATGGTTGGTGACGCGTTCGGCGGCGGCGGTCAGCCGGACACCCCCGGGGAGGACGGTGATGTGTGTGGCGGCCGCCCCGCCTATCAGGGTCAGGAGTTCCTCGGTGGTCGGTTCCCGGTCCGCGTCCACGGCGAGCACCGATGTGCCCTCGCCGTCGATGAGCCGAGCCAGCGCGTCACCGTGTACCACCGCCACCACGGCGCGGTCAGCGCCCGTGGCGGCCGTGTCGGTGGGTTTCGGGGTGAGCAACGGTTCGACCCGCACGTGATGGGGCCTGCCGTGGTCGATCCCCACCTCCAGTGCCGCGCCGATGTCGGCGCAATGCACGTGGACTGCGTATTCGGACTCGCCCGCCTCCGCCACCGTCACGCTGTCCCCCAACGCCGACAGCTCCCGGCGCAGTCCGGACAGGTCTTCCGCCCGGTTCTCGTCCGACACGGTGAGTAGGTACATGACTTCCCACACCTGGGGGGCGGGGTCGGTGGGAACCGTCTCGACGACGTCCACGGGCGTTCGGGTCCGCGTTCCGGTCAGGACCTCCACGAGTGCGTCGAGGACGGCGAGCAGTCCGCGCCCGCCCGCGTCCACCACTCCCGCCACGGCGAGAGGAGCAAGTTGGTGCGGGGTCTGCGCCAGCGCGTCGGCGGCGACCTTGGCGGCCAGTGTGGCGACGTCGCCGGGGTCCGGGTCGGCCACGAGTTCGTCGAGCGCGGTCGTCACGGCGTGCAGCACGCTGAGCATCGTGCCCGCCACGGGCCGCGCCACGGCGGTCGTCGCCGTGGTGTCGGCAGCGCGCAACGCGTCCGCCAACGCCGGGCCGTCCAGTTCCCGTGTGGTTCCGGCCGAGCGCGCCATCCCCCGCAGCACCTGCGACAGGATGATCCCGGAGTTGCCCTTCGCCGCCCGTACCGCGGCGTCGGCCAGGACGGTCAGGGCCGTACCGGCGTCCGGCGGAGCGGCCTCCGCCAGCGCGTTCCGCGCGGCGGTCACCGTGTGCAACAGGTTGGAGCCGGTGTCGGAATCGGCCACGGGATAGACGTTGATCTCGTCGATCTCGGCCCGTAACGCGCGCAGCTCGCGCACACAGGCGTCGACCCAGTCCCGTATCGCCTCCGCGTCCAAGGCCCGCACCCGCGTATCCTCCATAGCCGGTATCGAGGCATCCGCAGGCGAGGGTAGCGACCCCGCTGAGGCGGCGGAGAGCGCACCAGTTACGCTATTCGAGTTGCCCGGTGCCGCCGGGTGGTTCGTTTACCGATTCTTTTCGAGGAGTGTTCGACGTGGCTGCCGTGTGCGACGTCTGTGGCAAGGGGCCGGGCTTCGGCAAGTCGGTCTCACACTCTCACCGGCGCACCAACCGCCGGTGGAACCCGAACATCCAGACCGTGCACGCCAGGGTC
>NZ_DAHVQP010000003.1:0-11418 GCF_027317685.1 Saccharomonospora sp. | reverse complement strand
CTTTGTTGTCGGTGTTGACGGCATTCTTGACCTACAGCTCTCCCACTCGCGGTACGGTTCCGCAGGATAGCCGTACGGGGACCGTTCGGTGTTGGTTTCTACCAACTCCGGTTAGTGTGCAAGTCGCCGGGGATCGGCTTTCAGCTCAGTTGCAGGCACAAGGGGAAGAGAACGAGCGGATGTCCGTCACCACTCCTCCACGTCCGCCGGGCCCGCCGCAGGGGTCCCAGCCTCCTTCGGGGCGTCCACCGGGCCCGCCTCAGGGGCCGGGACGACCGGGAGTTCCTGGAGGTCCAGGTGGAGGCCCTGGCCCACGCGGGCCGCAGGGCACACCTCCCGGGCCCGGTGGTGGACCCGGCGGTCCCGGCCGTCCTCGTGGCCCACAGGGGCCCGCTGGTGGCCCAAATGCGCCTGCCAGGCCGGGTGGCCCGAACGCACCCGTCAGGCCTGGCGGCCCGGGTGGACCGGGCGGTCCGAGCGGGCCAGGTGGACCGGGCGGTCCGGGCGGTCCGGGTGGACCTGGTGGTCCGGGTGGCCCGAATGGACCAGGCGGGCCGGGGGGGCCGGGTGGACCTGGCGGCCCGGGAGGGTCTGGAGGGCCTGAGGAGCCCGGAGGCGCCTCGAAGCCATCGGCACCGTCATCGACCCCGAAGGTCGTGCCTCCAGCTCGGCGTCGCACGTTCGGCGCCAGCTTCGGGCCTTTTCCGGTCTCCAACCTTGTGTTGCTGGAGATCGGTCTCGCGATAGGCCTGCTCCTGATCGCGATCAACGACTCGCTCGTCTATGTCGCGATCGGTGTCGCCGCGGTGGCACTCGCCCTGGCCTTCCTGCGCTGGGGCGGCCAATGGTTCACCCAGTGGGCCGGACTGACGACGCGCTACACCCTCCGCTCACACGATCGAGTGGTTGTTCCGCCCGCGCCGACAAGCGTGGAAGCACTCGCCGCGGAGGACGACGACAAAGTCATCGGACCGGAGGATGCTCGCGTCAGCCTTCTCCGACTCGCCGTGCCCGACCTCGTGGTCGCGCAGGGGAAGGACCACGAGCACCAAGAGGTCGGCTTCGCCCACCACGACGGGACCTGGACAGCGGTTCTCCTCGTGGAACCCACGCCCGCACTGATCACACAGGCGGGAGGCGCACCGAGTCTGCCGCTGTCCGCTCTCGCCCCGTGTCTCGAAGACCGTGGCGTAGTGCTGGACTCCATCCAGATAACCTGGCACTCCTACCCCGGAAGCGCTGCACTCCCTGCCGATTCGCCCGCGCTGGCGTCATACATGGAGGTCCTGGGCCCGCTTCCAGCCGCAGCTCGACGCACCACCTGGGTGTCCATCCGGCTCGACCCCAAACGGTGCCCGACTGCGGTGAGGGAGCGCGGTGGCGGCGTCACGGGTGCGCACAGGGCATTGATCGGTGCGCTGTCGCGTGTGCGTAACGCGCTGGAGTCCCACGGCGTACCGACACGGCCGTTGAGCCCTGATGAACTGCTCCGTGCCGGTATCTCGGCGGCGGAACTCACCGGCGTGGCTGGCTCCGACACCCGCGTGCGGATGCAGGAACGCTGGGCGGGTGTCACCGCGGCAGGTATCGGCCATGCCAGTTACGCCATCACGGGTTGGCCCAAGGGGAAGATCAGCACGGGTCTCAACGCTTTGACCAGTGTTCGGGCACTGTCGGCCACAGTGACTATGTCCATTTCGCCGTCCGAAGAGGAGAACCGAATCGGACTGCGAGGTGTTGTGCGGATCAGTGCACGCAACCCCCGTGAGCTCGATGCCAGCGATCAACGGCTGACGAGCATCTCGGAACGTATCGGTGTGACGTTGACGCCGCTGCGTGGCCGCCAGGCCGCCGGTTACGCCGCGACACTGCCGATAGGAGGCACCGTATGAGCGCACGAGTGCACGACGTCAACAAGGCGCTGGGTGTGGCGCCGGAGTTCGTGGTCGATCCGGCTCTGCTCGATGCAATCAGCCCGTCCGGTGACCGTGGTGGGATCGTGCTCGGCTCAGGCCTGCAGGGCGAGCCTCTGACAGTGTCCGCGCTGCGGGCTGCTCCGACGAGGATTGTCCTCGTGGGTGGCTTGTACCTGTCGCGGCAGGTGGCCATGCGCGCAATGGCCGTCGGGGCGTGGGTCGTCATCTCGACGGGGCGGCCGACAGCCTGGCACGTGTTGTCGAACGCGGCGGGACAACAGCCGAACGGGCAGCCGTCACCCTTGGTGCAGATTCGTCGGCTGTCGCCGGTGGAGTTGCCGCGCCCGTCCGAGGACGCACCGTTGCTCGTCGTCCTCGACGGCGGACCTACCCCGCAGGATTTGTTCCCGCCGAGGTCACCGTGGCAGACGACGGTGTATGTGCTTCCGTATCTGCATCCGCAGGCGGGGGCATTGGCCAACGCCGCTGATCTCGTACTGATGCAACGGTTGCCTCAAGGACAGGCGGAGTTGGCGGCCCGGATCTGGCGTCTCCCACCGCAGATGATGCGGCAGTTGACGACCCTGAAAGACGATCAAGTGGTGGCGTTGGGGCGTAACTTGTGGCGCCCACTCCGGCTCGTCACTACGTCCAAGGAACAACAAATCCTCGGCCCGATCCGCCGAGGCGACTGACCCGGTCCACGCCAGGGGCGCGTTTAGCAGGCTAAACGCGCCCTTTTTCCTGGGCGTGGACCCTCTCCAATTCGGAAGTCAAGGTTGTCAACAGGCTCACAAGAATCTGTGGATAACTGGGACCGTTCCCAGTAGTTATCCACAACTTGCCAGTAATAAGCATGAGAAGCCGGCAAGCAAGAGAAGCTGTGGCCATGAAGACGACAGTGAACCTCAACGACGTTTTCCGAGGATCCGCTGCCCGGGCAGCCGGCTACGTGACCAACGCGGAATTGCGTGGACCAAAGTTTCGGAGGTTGTTTCAGGATGTCTACGTCCCCGCACATCTTCCTGTGACTCACGAGCTCCGCTGCCGGGGAGCGGCTTTGATCGTGCCCAAACAAGCAGTGCTGACAGGGCGTTCAGCTGCGACAGTGCTCGGTGTCGAGCTCGCCAAACCTTACGACCCGGTGGAATTCGTTGTTCCTGAGCAATACCGTTTCGGCCCTATCGAAGGAATCCACGTTCGCCGCACGGCTGTCAAAAAATCGGAGTTCCGGACCTGGAACGGCGTTCGTATTGCGCGACCCTGGCGCATAGCTCTGGATTTGATTTTGCGTCTCTCACCACGGACCTATGGCTGGGTTCGGCGACTCCGCATCGCAGTGCCTGATGTCGATGCGTTTATACGCGCTGGCCTGGTCACACCGAAACGTTTACGGCGCGCCCTGAGGGGGCGACGAAACCGTGGAATAAGGCTGGCACGCGCCGCAGTGTCGATGATCGACCCACGCGCCGAGTCACTACCGGAATCGGAGCTCCGAGTGGTGCTCGAAAGCGGCGGATTCGTCCCCGTTCCTCAGTACTCCATCATGAAGAATGGACGTGAAATGGCCCGCCTGGACCTTGCTCTTCCTGAGACGAAGACGGCAATTGAATACGATGGCAAATGGCACAGAAAAAGCAGGCAGATTCGCCAGGATAAGGCGCGCAGGAAACGACTGACAGCGGAAGGGTGGCACTTCGTTGTCGTCACTGCCGAAAAGCTTTCAGGAGACTACACCAAAATCCTGAAGGAAGTGCGTGAAGCTCAGTCGCGCCGGGACACATCGGACTCATCACGAATGTTGCGTGTTATCTCCGCTCGCGACGCCAACTCGTCATCCGGCGGGTAGTCGACCCTCACCAATGTCAATCCGTGCGGGGGCGCGACAACGCTACTTCGTTGTCGGCTGCGTAAGACTTCCAAGGGCCAGCTCGTGTCACGTCGCCCATCACCGACCCAGAGAAGGGCACCGACCAAGCTACGCACCATTGAATGACAAAAGGCGTCTGCGGATACGGATAGGCGGAGTTCATACTCACCCACGCGGCGCCATCGGAGTTCTAGAAGCTCGCGTATGGTGGTGGCGCCCTCTCGTCGTTTGCAGAACGCGGCGAAATCGTGCAAACCCAGCAACGCAGACGCAGCCTCGTTCATCGCGTCAACGGACAAAGGCCGCGCCCAAGCCAACGTGTCGCGCCTCCGCAGCGGATCAACTCCCCAGGGTGCGTCTGACACCTGGTATCGATAATGACGTTTAGCGGCCGAAAAGCGCGCATCGAATCCCGCCGGAGCCCGGCGGATGTTGAGAACACGAACATCCGCCGGCAAAACACGATTCAGGCGGTAACGTGCCCGCTCAAGATCCGGAAGACCGTCTGCCGAAACCGGCATCCGGAAACGCGTTTCGCCCGCTAAACGCTCCACGTCTACATGGACTACCTGGCCAGTGGCGTGGACTCCTGCGTCGGTGCGGCCTGCTACTACTACCGGGCCGGCGATTGACGCACCTGGAGGCTGTTTGTCCAGGGCGTCCTCGAGCACTCCCTGGACAGTGCGACGTCCTGGCTGACGCGCCCACCCCGAGAAGTCTGTGCCGTCGTAGCTCAAGTCGATGCGCAGACGAGCGAGCCCGCCGTTCCCGTGAGGGAGGGCGGGCTCGCTACGCGAATTCGGCTCGGTCAGGACTCGTCCTTCTTGTCCGCGCCCTCAGCGGGCTCGTCCGTGGCGTCCTTGGTGGCCGACTCCGGAGCTTCAGCGTCCTGGTCGGCAACGGAAGCGGCCTCGGCCTTGGCCTTGGCCTCGTCCGCCTTCTCCTCCGCCTTCGGCTCCTCAGCAGGTGCCTCAGCAGCGGTGTCCTTGGCGAACTTGGTCTTCCGCGCCGCCTCAGCCTCGGAAGTGACCGTCTTCTCCGACACCAGTTCAAGCACCGCCATCGAGGCGTTGTCGCCCTTGCGTGGCAGCGTCTTGGTGATGCGGACATAACCGCCGTTGCGATCGACGAAGAAGGGCCCGATCTCCGCGATCAGCTTGTGCACGACGTCCTTGTTGCGGATCACCCGCATGATCTGACGCCTGTTGTGCAGATCACCCTTCTTGGCCTTGGTGATCAGCTTCTCGGCGAGCGGACGCACGCGCTTGGCTTTGGCTTCAGTCGTCGTGATCTTGCCATGCTCGAACAACGACGTCGCCAGGTTTGCCAACATCAACCGCTCGTGCGCAGGCGATCCGCCGAGACGGGTTCCCTTGGTCGGGGTGGGCATCGGTTCTCCTCGTTCAGCTTCGCAGCCGCAAGACCACTTACAGCTGCTCCGTCTCTGCGTAGTCCTGGCCGTCGTCGTGGCCAGTATCCGGAAGGCCCGGCGAGGTCTGCGCACCCCAGGTCTGGCCTCCACCCGCATAGGTGGACGCAGCAGTCGTGGGGTCGAATCCGGGCGGGCTGTCCTTCAGCGTCAAGCCGAGACCGGCGAGCTTCATCTTCACTTCGTCTATCGACTTTGCGCCGAAGTTACGGATGTCGAGCAGGTCGGCCTCGCTCCGAGACACCAACTCGCCAACCGTGTGGATTCCCTCGCGCTTCAGGCAGTTGTACGACCGCACCGTCAGGTCGAGGTCCTCGATCGGCATCGCGTAGGCCGCGATGGTGTCGGCCTCTTGCGGCGACGGGCCGATCTCGATGCCCTCGGCATCAACGTTTAGCTCGCGTGCGAGACCGAACAGCTCGACCAGTGTCTTACCCGCCGACGCGACGGCGTCCCTCGGCGTGATGGACGGCTTGGTTTCCACGTCGAGCACCAACTTGTCGAAGTCGGTGCGCTGCTCGACACGGGTTGCCTCGACCTTGTAGGTCACCTTGAGCACCGGCGAGTAGATCGAGTCGATCGGAATCCGTCCGATCTCCGCGCCGGCCTGCTTGTTCTGGAGCGCGGGCACGTAACCGCGGCCGCGTTCGACGACCAGCTCGATCTCGAGCTTGCCCTTGCCGTTCAGCGACGCGATGTGCAGATCCGGGTTGTGCACGGTGACGCCGGACGGCGGCACGATGTCGGCTGCGGTGACCTCGCCGGGGCCCTGCTTACGCAGGTACATCGTGACGGGCTCGTCCTCTTCGGAGGAGACGACGAGTTCCTTGAGGTTCAGGATGATCTCGGTGACATCTTCCTTCACCCCGGGAACGGTGGAGAACTCGTGCAGCACACCGTCGATGCGAATGCTTGTGACCGCAGCGCCCGGAATGGACGACAGCAGAGTCCGCCGCAACGAGTTGCCCAAGGTATAGCCGAAGCCCGGCTCGAGCGGTTCGATGGTGAACCGTGAGCGCGTTTCGTTGACCGCCTCCTCGCTAAGAGTCGGCCGCTGGGAAATCAGCACTGTCTTTCTTCCTTTCCTGCCGGCGCCCGCCATATGACGCCGATAGGTGTGGCGTAGCGGCGGCGCACTCGGGGCGCCGCCGCAGACCCGCTCCCCGCTGAATGCGGGGAATGGATCACTTCTTCGAGTAGAACTCGACGATCAGCTGTTCCTGTACCGGCACCTCGATCTGCGCGCGCTCAGGAAGCTGGTGCACAAGAACCCGAAGGCTCGAAGGCACGACCTGAAGCCATGCAGGAATCGGGCGTTCACCCAAGGCTTCCTTCGCCGCGACGAAAGGCAGCGTCTTCAGGGACTTCGGTCGGACGTCGATGATGTCGAACTTCGACACCCGGTAGCTGGGGATGTTGACCTTCTCGCCGTTGACGAGGAAGTGTCCGTGGCTGACCAGCTGACGAGCTTGGCGACGGGTCCGCGCGAGGCCGGCGCGGTACACGACGTTGTCCAGCCGCGATTCCAGGAGTTGCAGCAGGTTGTCACCGGTCTTTCCGGGACGCCGCGCAGCCTCCTCGTAGTAGCGCCGGAACTGGCGCTCGAGAACGCCGTAAGTGTGGCGGGCCTTCTGCTTCTCCTGCAGCTGCAGCAGGTACTCGCTCTCCTTCACCCGGCCACGGCCGTGCTGGCCGGGCGGGTAGGGGCGACGTTCGAACGCCTTGTCGTTGCCGACGAGGTCAACCTTGAGCCGGCGCGAGACGCGAGTCGCGGGGCCGGTGTATCGAGCCATGTGTTCCTACTCCTCCCCGTTCTCTCAGACCCGGCGCCGCTTCGGCGGGCGGCAGCCGTTGTGCGGCTGCGGGGTTACGTCCTGGATGGTGCCGACCTCGAGACCTGCGGCCTGAAGCGAACGGATCGCGGTTTCACGGCCGGAACCCGGGCCCTTGACGAACACGTCGACCTTCTTCATGCCGTGCTCGGCCGCCTTACGAGCGGCGTTCTCAGCAGCCATCTGGGCGGCGAACGGCGTGGACTTACGGGAGCCCTTGAATCCGACGTGACCGGAGGACGCCCACGAAATCACCGCACCGTTGGGGTCGGTGATGGACACGATGGTGTTGTTGAACGTGCTCCGGATGTGGGCGTGCCCGTGAACAACGTTCTTCTTTTCCTTACGCCGGACCTTCTTGGTCCCGGTCGTCGTCGTACGAGACTTCGGTGGCATGGTCGAGTGCTACTCCTCGTTAGCGCGAGTTCTGTTGGTAAGCTGCCGCGGCTTCGCGCTGTCCGCGCCGCATCAATGTGCCGGCATCGGTGTACAGCTGGCGCAGCGCCATCGGACGGGCGTAGAGGGCCTTGGGCGACATCCGGTTCGAGCCGCGGCGCTGAACCGCGCCTGCGCGCACGACTCGTTTGCCGCTGATACTCACTTCCGGCCCGCCTTCTTCTTGCCGGCGACCGTCTTCTTCGGGCCCTTCCGGGTACGGGCGTTGGTCTTGGTGCGCTGACCACGCACGGGCAGGCCACGCCTCCAACGAAGACCCTCGTAGCACCCGATTTCGATCTTCCGACGGATGTCGGCGTTTACCTCGCGCCGAAGATCACCTTCGACCTTGAAGTTCTCCTCGATGAACTCCCGCAGCTTCGCAAGCTCATCGTCGCCGAGGTCCTTGACTCGAGCGTTCGGGTTCAGCTGAGTCGCGGCGATGATGTCCCTGGAGCGGGGACGGCCGATGCCGTAAATGTAGGTCAGCGCGATCTCCAACCGCTTCTCGCGGGGGAGATCAACGCCAGCGAGTCGTGCCATTGGCGCTTTTGCTCCTTCGTTTCATTCTCTTCGGGTCTGCTCCCTGCCCGTTCCGGGACGACTCGCCGTCACCCGCTCGCTCTCGCGAGCGGTATCCCGGCCCCGGCCCGAAGCTCCGGGGGTGGACCGGGCCGTCGACAACGACCCGGCAGGCGCGGGGAGGATCCAGTTCGTTCGGCTGTCAGGTCACTGACGACAGCTACGATCAGCCCTGGCGCTGCTTGTGGCGCAGGTTGTCGCAGATGACCATGATGCGTCCGTGGCGACGGACCACCTGGCACTTGTCGCAGATCCTCTTGACGCTCGGCTTGACCTTCACGTCTCCTGCTCTCCTGCTCGTGCTGAGTTGCTGCGCGCCCCTAGCGGGAGTCGCCTCCCACCACGCTCACCGTGATCACTTGTAGCGATAGACGATGCGACCACGGGACAAGTCGTAGGGCGAAAGCTCCACCACAACCCTGTCCTCTGGCAGGATGCGGATGTAGTGTTGCCGCATCTTTCCACCGATGTGTGCAAGGACCTTGTGGCCGTTCTCCAACTCGACGCGAAACATCGCGTTGGGAAGCGGCTCGATTACGCGGCCCTCGACCTCGATGGCCCCGTCCTTCTTCGCCATGTACTCCGCGTTTCGTGATCGGTTGAGCGTTCGAGTGCTTGCCTGCATGGCACACACATCACCCCGACTCCAAGACCCGATCGGACGAGCACGTGGAGTCGGCGTGAAGAGCACGCCAACTAAACAGTGTACGCAACGAATGTCAAGCACGACCACGGGGTCCGCCACACCAGTGGGTGACCCCTCGTCTTCGGAGCCCGGCTCAACGCATTTAGCGGGCTAAACGCGCTTCTGACGACCCGAGGGTCGAAGACCGCACCGCGTTCAGCCTGCTAAACGTCGTCCTCGGGAGCCGTCAGCACCCACGGACCGTTTTCTGTGATGGCGACCGTGTGCTCCCAGTGCGCTGCGCGGGAGCCGTCGGCGGTGATCACCGTCCAACCGTCGTCAAGTTCGACGGTCTCCGCCGAGCCGCCCGTCAGCATGGGCTCAATGGCCAGCGCCATCCCGACGGTCAGCTTCGGTCCCTTGCCTGGCTTGCCGACGTTCGGGAGGAACGGCTCCATGTGCATCTCGCGTCCGATGCCGTGCCCGCCGTATTCGGCCACCATGCCGTAGTCGATACCGTCCCGACCAGCCGCGCGGCGTGCCGCGGATTCGATCGCGTACGAGATGTCGGTCAATCGCGCGTTGGGGACCGCAGCTTCGATCCCCGCGGCCATAGCGACCTTGGTGGCGGCGGACAACGCCCGGTCACGTTCAGAGACCTCGCCGATCTCGATCGTCATCGCAGAGTCACCGTGCCAGCCGTCGAGGATCGCGCCGCAGTCGACCGACAGCAGGTCACCTTCGGCAAGCACCGTCTTCGTCGACGGAATACCGTGCACGATCTGCTCATTCACCGAAGCACAGATCGACGCGGGAAAACCGTGGTAACCCTTGAACGAGGGCACCGCGCCGGCTTCCCGGATCGTCTCCTCAGCCAACTGGTCGAGTTCTCCGGTGCTGATACCCGGACGTGCCGCCTCGGCCACCTGCCTCAACGTGCGCGCGACAACGAGACCCGCCGCCCGCATCGCGTCCAATTCGCCAGGCGTCTTGATCTCAATCGTTCGCCGACGTCGAAACATACTGCACACAAGAACCAGAATTCACGAACGTTTGCCGAGCGCGTCGAGCACCCGGGTGGAAACCTCGTCGACATCTCCGATGCCGTCCACGGTGACGAGGATGTCGGAGTAGTACTCCAGCAGCGGCGCGGTCTCCGACCGATACACCTGCTGCCTGCGACGGATGACCTCTTCTGTGTCATCGGCCCTACCCCGACCCAGAAGCCGCTTCACGAGCTCGTCCTCGGGAACCTTCAGCTCGATGACCGCGTCGAGCGACTCACCGTTCTCCGCCAGGATCTCACCGAGAACATCGGCCTGCTTGGTGTTACGCGGAAACCCGTCGAGGAGGAAACCCGACTTGGCGTCCGGCTCCGCCAGCCGTTCCCGCACCATCTCGTTGGTCACCGTATCGGGGACGAGCTCGCCTGAATCGAGGTAACGCTTCGCTTCTCGACCCAGCGGCGTCTCCTCCCCGACGTGCTTGCGGAAAAGATCGCCCGTCGAGATGTGAGGAACTCCGAGCCGCTGTGACAGCGTAGTTGCCTGCGTACCTTTACCTGCCCCTGGCGGGCCGACGAGAACTACACGCGTCATCGGAGGAACCCTTCGTAATTACGCTGCATGAGCTGGCTTTCGATCTGTTTCACGGTGTCGAGTCCGACACCGACCATGATCAAAACAGCTGTTCCGCCGAACGGGAAGTTCTGGTTGTTCCCTTCGCCGGTCACCGACAGGAAGAAGTTGGGCAGGATCGCGACGATACCGAGGTAGATCGAGCCCGGGAGGGTGATCCTGTTGAGCACGAAACCGAGGTATTCGGCGGTAGGACGCCCCGGGCGGATACCGGGGATGAAGCCGCCGAACTTCTTCATCTCCTCCGCGCGGTCGTCCACGTTGAACGTGATGGTGATGTAGAAGTACGTGAAGAACATGATCATCGCGAAGTACAGGGTGATGTGCACCCAATGCGACTGATCGGTCACGTAGTTCTGCAGGAACCGTTGCCAGCCCGAGGCCTGGTTCGGGTCGCCGACGAGCTGCCCGAGAAGGTCGGGCAGGTACAACAGCGACGACGCGAAGATCACCGGAATGACACCGGCCTGGTTCACCTTGATCGGCAGGTAGGTGGAAGTGCCACCGTACATGCGGCGGCCGATCATCCGCTTCGCGTACTGGACGGGGATCCGACGCTGCCCCTGCTCGACGAAGATGACGCTCGCGATGATCGCCAACGCCAGCAGGCAGATGAAGAAGAACGTCAGGCCACCCTGGTTGCTCAGGATGTTGGCACCCTCGGTAGGGATCTGCGCGGCGATGTTCAGGAAGATCAGCAGCGACATACCGTTGCCGACACCGCGCTCGGTGATGAGCTCACCCAGCCACATCATCACGGCCGTGCCCGCCGTCATCGTCAACACCGTCAGCGTCAACGAATACACGCTGTTGTCCGGCAGAACCGGCTGGTCGCAGTTAACGAACAGCTGACCACGATCAGCCAGAGCCACAACACCGGTCGCCTGGAGAATCGCCAACGCGATCGTGAGGTACCGCGTGTACTGCGTGAGCTTGCCCTGCCCCGCCTGACCTTCCCGCTTGAGCTCCTCGAAACGGGGGATCACCACCGTGAGCAGCTGAACGATGATGCTCGCCGTGATGTAAGGCATGATGCCGGTGGCGAAGACCGACAGCTGCAAAAGCGCCCCACCGCTGAATAGGTTCAGCAGC
>NZ_DAHVQP010000104.1:0-19458 GCF_027317685.1 Saccharomonospora sp. | reverse complement strand
AGCGCATCACCTCGACCCGGGGCCGGTCGATCACCTCGATGCAGGCCATTTACGTGCCCGCGGACGACTACACCGACCCGGCGCCGGCGACGACGTTCGCCCACCTGGACGCCACCACCGAGTTGTCGCGGTCGGTGTTCCAAAAGGGCATCTTCCCGGCCGTGGACCCGCTGGCCTCCAGCTCCACGATCCTCGACCCGGCCATCGTCGGCGAGGAGCACTACCGGGTCGCCTCCGAGGTCATCCGGATCCTGCAGAAGTACAAGGAGCTGCAGGACATCATCGCGATCCTCGGTATGGACGAGCTGTCGGAAGAGGACAAGCTGACGGTGAACAGGGCCCGCCGTATCGAGCGGTTCCTGTCGCAGAACATGCTCGTGGCCGAGACCTTCACGGGTATCCCCGGTTCGACGGTGCCGCTGTCGGAGACCATCGAGGCTTTCGACAAGATCTCCCAGGGCGAGTTCGACCACTACCCGGAACAGGCTTTCTTGGGCATCGGTGGCCTCGACGACCTCGAGAAGAAGTACAAGGAAATCACCGGCAAGTGAGTTCCGTGAACGACGGGGTAGCGTCCACTATGGATGTAGCCCCGTCGTTTCCGTATCGCCGGTGTGCTCGCACGTCGGCGTGCCCAGTACACTGGGGGAACGCGCGTGAGGCATGAAGGAGAGCTACGTGGCTGAGATGTCCGTCGAGCTGGTGGCTGTCGAACGCCGCCTGTGGTCCGGTACGGCGCAGTTCGTCGCCGCGCAGACCACTGAGGGCGAGATCGGAATCCTGCCCGGCCACGAACCCGTGCTCGGTCAGCTCGTCGAGGGCGGTGTCGTGAAGGTGACGACCACTGACGGGAACACGGTGACCGCGGCCGTGCACGGCGGGTTCCTGTCGGTCACGGGCGACAGCGTCAGCGTTCTCGCCGAGTCCGCCGAGTTGGGCGACGAGATCGACGTGGAGCAAGCGCGCCGCGCGCTGGCCGAGGAGGACGAGACCGAACGCGCGAGGGCCGCTGCCAGGCTTCGAGCGGCTGGTCAATCGGTCTGACCGGGACGAGCGGGAGCCGACCATGGACATTGTCACTCTGGTCCTGGCGCTCCTGCTCGTGCTGCTCGTCGTCGCACTGTGCTACACGCTGCGGTGGGTGTTCATGCGCCGCCACGGCGGGGTCAGTGTGGCGCTGCGGTGGAATCCGGACCATGAACGGTCCGGATGGCACCTCGGGGTCGGCCGGTATCGTGGTGAGGAATTCGTCTGGTATCGCGTGTGGAGCTTGCGCATCGGCCCGAGTCGGATTTTCCGCCGGGACACGCTCCAGATCGTCGCGCGGCGCGATCCGGTGGGTACGGAGTCCTATGCCGTCCCCGCGGGTTCGCGGGTATTGCGGTGCCGGTCGGATGACGACGAGCCGATCGAGATTGCCATGGGACCTGGAGCTCTGACGGGTTTTCTGTCCTGGTTGGAGTCCGCTCCGCCGGGAAGACGGCTGCCTCGAGCGAGCTGACGACTTCGCTCCTCGACACGGTTCAACGCCCCGCACGTGTTCCCGGTGCCGGGGCGTTGTCCGTGCACGGTGGCTGAGCTTTCAGCGCTCGCCTCCGGGCTTCCACAGTACGTCGCCGCCGGGGTTGGCCACTCGGGCCAGGATGAACAGTAGGTCGGACAGGCGGTTGAGATAGGTGACCGCGAGGGTGTTGGTGCCGTCGGGGTCTGCCTCGGCCAGCGCCCACGCCGACCGCTCGGCCCTGCGTGCCACCGTGCGCGCTTGATGCAGCAGCGCCGCCCCGGGCGTACCGCCGGGGAGGATGAACGACGTCAGCTTGCCCACGCGCTCGTTGAACTCGTCGCACCAGCCTTCGAGGCGGTCGACGTAGTCCTGTGTGATCCGCAGCGGGGGATAGGGCGGGTCGTCCACCACGGGAGTGCTCAAATCGGCGCCGACGTCGAACAGATCGTTCTGCACCCGCCTTAACACCTGTGCGATGTCGTCGGGCAACGCACCGAGCGCGAGAGCGACGCCGACGACCGAGTTGGTCTCGTCGACGTCCGCGTACGCACCGAGGCGTGGATCGGTCTTGGGGACACGGGTGCCGTCGCCGAGCGCTGTGGTTCCGCTGTCACCGACTCGGGTGTAGACGCGGTTGATCCGTACGGGCATGGCGGCAGTCTACGGTGGGCAACCACGAACAGGTAGGTGAAGCCGGCGGGGGTGCTCGCCACAAGGCGTGCGACCTTGCTCGAAGTGCGTCTATCGTCTTGTAGTGTCCGAACGTTTCAATAGGTGCGATCTTGTGACCTGGTTGATCGGTAACGTGCCCCAGCGCACACGCCCGTACCGTGCCGGGCATGATGGGCGACCATGAGCGAGCACTTCGACGTGTACGGCGGTGCGCGTCTGGTCGGTGAGGTCGAGGTTGTCGGCGCGAAGAATAGCGTGCTGAAGCTGATGGCGGCGGCACTGCTCGCCGAAGGGACCACCACGATCAGGAACTGCCCGCGGATTCTCGATGTCCCGTTGATGGCCGACGTGTTGCGCAGCGTGGGCTGCGAGGTCGAGCTGGACGGCGACGTCACGCGGATCACCACGCCCGCGGAGCTGTCGTACCGCGCCGACTCCGCAGCGATGGGCAAGCTACGTGCTTCCGTGTGCGTGCTCGGTCCTTTGGTGGGGCGGCTGAAGAAGGCGGTGGTCGCTCTCCCGGGCGGTGACGCCATCGGCTCGAGGCCCCTGGACATGCATCAGAACGGCCTGCGCAAACTCGGGGCGACGAGCACCATCGAGCACGGTTGTGTGGTCGCCGAGGCCGACGGCCTGCACGGGGCACAGATCTGGCTGGATTTCCCCAGTGTGGGCGCGACCGAGAACATCCTGATGGCCGCGGTCCTGGCCGAGGGCACCACGGTGATCGACAACGCGGCTCGCGAGCCGGAGATCGTCGATCTGTGCACGATGCTGACCGAGATGGGTGCACGTATCGAAGGGGCGGGCACGTCGACGTTGACGGTCGAGGGCGTGGACATGTTGCGGCCCACCGACCACCACGTGATCGGCGACCGTATCGTCGGCGCGACGTGGGCGTTCGCCGCCGCTATGACGCGTGGTGACGTGACGGTGATGGGCGTGAACCCGCACCACCTCGACCTCGTGTTGGAGAAGTTGAGGTTGGCGGGGGCCGATGTCACGACGTTCGACGACAAGGGTTTCCGTGTCGTGCAGGCCGATCGCCCGCGTGCGGTGGACTTCGTGACACTGCCGTACCCGGGTTTCGCCACGGACCTGCAGCCGTTCGCGGTGGCGTTGTCGTCGGTGTCCGAGGGTACGTCGATGATCACGGAGAACGTCTACGAGGCGCGGTTCCGATTCATCGAGGAGATGGTGCGGCTCGGCGCCGATGCCAGGACCGATGGGCACCACGCCGTGGTGCGTGGCGTGGAGCGGTTGTCGAGCGCGCCGGTGTGGGCATCGGACATCCGGGCGGGCGCGGGGCTGGTGCTCGCGGGCCTGTGTGCCGAAGGGGTCACCCAGGTGTGGGACGTCTTCCACATCGACCGCGGTTATCCCGAGTTCGTCGAAAACCTCAATCGCCTCGGCGCGCGGGTGGAGCGAGTGTCGAGCGAACCCGATCGCGTGGTGACCGAGTAACACCATCGATCATCCTTCGGCGGCGAGGGCCGCACCGAAGCCGAGAAGCGTGGCGCCGGTGGCTATGTCCAAGCCTCGGCGCACGCTTCTGCGTTGGAGCCACGTGCGTACTGTGTGCACGAATGCGACCAGCAGAAGCAGCCACAACGCGCCCAGTACCGCCACTGTGTAGGCGAGGAGAAGGGTGTCGCTCGTCGTGCTGTGTACGGGATCGATGAACTGCGGTAGCACGGACAGATAAAGGGCGAGCACCTTCGGGTTCGTCACGTTGGAGAGGAACCCTTCCCGGAACCTCCGGAAGCCGCTGCTCTGCGCTCCGGTGGCGTCGACGGCCGTGTACTCTCCCCTCTTCGCCGACCTCAGTGCCTGTACGCCGAGGTAACAGAGGTAGGCGACGCCGAGCCAGCGCAGCGTGTGGAACACCGGCTGCGATTCGACGATCAGCGTGCCGATGCCGAACGCCACCGCTGTGCCCTGTACGACGTTGCCGGTCGCGATCCCGACGGTCGCCAACAGCCCACCGCGGAACCCGCCGGCGAACGAATTCTTGAGCGTCACCACAGTGTCGGGGCCGGGCGCGAGCACGACGAAAATCACAAGCACGAGGTAACTGCCGTACGTACTCCACGTCACACCGCCGAGCGTAGTCGGCTGCCCAACGTGCTCGATGTGGAGCGGTGTGTAGCTGGCAGTGACCACGGATGACCACGGATGTCGTTGCTCGTCGTGTCCTTAATTCTCGTGGGTGACATCGTTGAGCTGCGGAATCAGTGTGCCGGTTCTAGCGTCGAAAGTGGAATTCCCACTTTGTCGGCAACGAGGGTGAAATCGTCGTCTCCGGGTCCGGAGATCGGAGTCAAGAGGCCAGCTGGCGGTATTTGTGGAGGCGCGATGTTGATCTCGTTCTGATAACGGACGATCATTACTGTTTTGACCCGATCGCGCGTGCCCCCTAACGTTCGGTGACTATGTAGAGATCCATCGTTCGCCTGAGTCGGCGAACCGACCCAATCGATTGGGGTGTGACCTTGGCTCAAGGTGAGTGGGCGAGACGAGCTTTGTCTCGGCGCACGGCGATGAAAGGCGCGATGGCGATCGGTCTCGCCGCCTCATTGGCAGCATGCACGGAAGCCCCACAAACGGGTGGTCAAGGCGGCGGAAACACGCTTCAGCGAATACGTGACACCGGCACCGTGAAAATCGGCATCGCAGGCGAGATCCCCTACGGATTCACACAGGACGGCGAAGTCACCGGCGAGTCGCCGGAGGTCGCGAAGGCTGTCTTCAAGGCGCTCGGTGTCGAGGACGTCCAGGCGACTCAGGTGGACTTCAACCAGCTGATCCCCGCGTTGGGGGCGGGCCAGTACGACATGGTGGCCGCGGGTATGGCGATCATTCCCGAGCGGTGTCGACAGGCGCAGTTCTCGACCATCGACTACGTCACTAACACCGCGTTCCTGGTTCCGCAGGGCAATCCCCAGGACGTGACTTCCTTCGAGGACGTCAAGGAGAAGGGGGTGGGGCTCGCGGTGCTGTCGGGCACGATCGAGCAGCAGGTCGCCAAATCACTGAACGTCGGCGACATCCAGACCTACGGCGGACAGTCTGAGCTGTTGCAGGCATTGCAGGCGGGACGGGCTTACGCCGGTGCGCTCACCGACATCTCGCTGCGCGCGCTGTTGGATCAGAACCCGGGGGTCGATTTCGAGGTCACCGAGGGCTTCGTGCCCGTGGTGGACGGCAAGGAGCAGATCCAGGCGGGCGGCTTCGTGTTCCGCAAGGGGAACGACGACCTGGTGAACGCCTTCAACGAGGAACTCACCAAGCTGCACGACAACGGCCGGTGGCTGGAGATCGTCGAGCCATTTGGTTTCACGGAGGACAACCTGCCGCCCGAGGACATCACTACCGAGCAGTTGTGTTCCGGCGAGTGATGCCGAACGGGACCCGGTAACAGAATATGTTCGACAACACTGCCCATTTCGTCTCCACCATCGCTGATGGCCTGCTGGTGACATTGCAGGCCACGGTAGGCGGCATCGTCTTCGCCACGATACTGTCCTTTGTGGCCGGCCTGGCGATGTTGTCGCGGTTCGTCGTGGTGCGGGCCGTCGCGCGGACCTACGTCGAGATCTGGAGGGGAACCTCCGAGGTCGTTCAGCTGTTTTGGATCTACTTTGTCCTTCCGGTGCTGACCGGCTTCCAACTTCTGCCGCTCTGGGCGGGCATCCTGGTTCTCGGCCTGAACTTCGGGGCGTACGGCGCCGAGATCGTGCGTGGCTCGGTGCAGGCGGTACCGAAGGAACAACACGAGGGTGCCGTGGCGCTCAACTTCTCCACCGGCCAGCGTCTACGGAGGGTGGTCCTGCCTCAGGCGCTCGTGGAGATGATGCCGCCGTTCAACAACCTGTTCATCCAGCTGCTCAAGGGCACCTCATTGCTGACGTTCATCACCGTGCCCGAGATGACGCATCAAGCGGACGTGGTGCTCGTGCCGTCCTACACCGGAGACGTCGCGCTGATCTTCAGCATCCTGCTGCTGTTCTACCTCCTAGTGTCCATTGTGATCACACTTGTCATGCGATTGATCGAACGATGGGCCGCTGCGAAGGTCGGTAGGACTCCGCCCAAACGGGAAAAGGCGATCGCGCAGGGTGGTGGTGTCGCGTGAACTCCGTTTGGGACTGGGATTTCGCCTTCGAAGTCCTGCCCGACATCCTCAACGGGTTATTGGTCACCATCCAGGCCACCGGACTCGGCTCCGTGCTCGCATACGTACTGGGTCTGGTGTTCGCGTTGTTGCGCCGGTCGCCGATCCGGCTCGTCAGCGGGACCACCTGGCTGTTCATGGAACTCGTGCGCAGCACGCCGTTGCTGGTACAGCTGTTCTTCCTCTTCTACGTCCTGCCGCTGGTCGGTATCACCCTGTCGCCGATGGTGACCGGTGTGATCGGGCTCGGCCTGCACTACGCCACGTACACGGCCGAGGTGTATCGGGCGGGCATCGAGGCCGTGCCCAAGGGACAGTGGGAGGCCGCGATCGCGTTGAGCCTGCCGCGGACACGCACCTGGACCGCGGTGATCCTGCCGCAGGCCATCACGCGCGTGTTGCCCGCGCTGGGCAACTACACGATCTCGATGTTCAAAGAAACTCCGCTACTGCTGGCGATCGGTGTGCTCGACATCGTGGGAGCGGCCCAGGAAGAGGCATCGTTGGCATTCCGATACGTTGAACCGATCACTATTGCCGGTATCTTCTTCCTCCTGTTGAGCTACCCTTCCTCGCTACTCGTCCGATATTTGGAGCGTCGTTTTGGACTCGCAAAGCAATCCGTCTGATTCCTCGGCCGACAACGTGATGATCCGCTTCGACCGGGTGGTCAAGAAATTCGGTGACAATGTTGTCCTCCGAGACCTGAGTTTCGATACCGAGGCAGGCGAGTTCGTCACCCTCATCGGCCCCAGTGGGTCGGGTAAAACAACCATTCTGCGTCTTCTGATGACGCTGGAGCGAGTCAACGGCGGCTCGATCGAGGTCGGTGGCGAATACCTGAGCCACATGGAGAAGAACGGCAAGCTCGTCCCCGCGGACGAAAAACACCTGCGCAAGGTGCGGCGCCGCATCGGAATGGTGTTCCAGCAGTTCAACCTGTTCCCGAACATGAAGGTGCTGCAGAACATCACCGAGGCCCCGATCCGCGTGCTGGGCCAGTCTCGGGACGAAGCCGAGGACAAGGCGAAGTCGCTGCTGGAGATGGTGGGTCTGACCGACAAGGTCGACGCTCATCCGTCGCAGCTGTCCGGTGGGCAGCAGCAGCGCGTGGCCATCGCGCGTGCGCTGGCGATGGAACCCGACGTGCTGCTGCTGGACGAGGTGACCTCCGCGCTCGACCCCGAGCTCGTGACCGGTGTCCTGGGTGTGCTGCGGGAGATCGCGAACACCACCAACATCACGTTCCTGTGTGTGACCCACGAAATGCAGTTCGCTCGTGACGTGTCGGACCGGGTGATGATGTTCGACGCGGGTCAGATCGTTGAGCACGGCCACCCGGAGAAACTGTTCACCGACCCCGACCACGAGCGGACCAGGGAATTCTTGCAGGCGGTGCTCAGTAGGGCGTAGACCCGGGCTCGGTGCCGAGCGCTTCGACACGCCGTGTTCGGGGCGCCACGAGCATCGCGGCGGAGGCGTCGAGGTTCGGGTCCTTGGGTCGTGTCGACGGGAAGGTTACGGTCGCAACATGGGTGGCTACGAGCACATCCTCGTCGCGCGCGAGGACGACACCGTGACGATCACCATGAACCGGCCCGCGCGGCGGAACTCGCTGTCCGAGCCGCACCTGAGGGAGTTGCTCACCGCCTTCACCGAGGTTGGGGAGAGCGATGCCACGGGTATCGTGCTGGCCGGTGCCGGGCCGGTGTTCTCCGCCGGACACGATTTCGCCGATGTCGCCGCACGTGATCTGAGGGGCGTGCGGGAACTGCTGCGGTTGTGCACCGAGGTGATGCGCACGATGCAGTTGGTGCCGCAGGTCGTGCTGGCCCGTGTGCACGGTCTTGCGACGGCGGCGGGTTGCCAGCTCGTGGCGTCGTGCGACCTGGCGGTGGCCGGGGAGTCGGCGGGGTTCGCGCTTCCCGGTGGCAAGGGCGGGTGGTTCTGCCACACCCCCGCGGTGCCGGTGGCGCGGTCGGTGGGACGTAAGCGGCTCATGGAGCTGGCGTTGACCGGCGACACCATCGACGCTGCGACGGCATTGGAATGGGGGTTGGTCAACCGCGTTGTGCCTGACGACGAACTGGACGACGCGGTCGCCGAGCTCCTCGGACGTGCCACGCGAGGTAGTCGTGCGGCGAAGGCGCTCGGAAAGCAGACGTTGTACGCGCAGTTGGACCGACCTGAGCAGGACGCGTACGCCGTCGCGCTCGAGGTGATGGCGGCGGCCTCGCAGTTGCCGGGCGCGCGCGAGGGGATGGCGGCGTTCTTGGAGAAGCGACCGCCCGAGTGGCCGGACTGACCTCGCCCGCTCCCGGAACTGCGAAGACGGCTACGCAGGCTGCGGACACGACTACGTAACTTGCGGACACGGCTACGCAGGCTGCGGACACGGTGTCAGTGGGCGGGGCGACGTTCCCAGAGAAGCAGGAGGGCGTAGGCGGCGACCGATTGGGCGTCGGTGATCTCGCCTTCGGCGATCATCTGTTCGACCCGGTCCCGGGTGAACCATGCCGTGCGCATGTCCTGTTCCTCCGGCTCCCGCTCGGGTTCGCCTTCGGTGAGCTCCGTTGCGAGGAACACGCGGCCTCGCTGACTCGACAACCCCGGTGCGACATCCAGCAGACCGATCTCCACCAGACTGCCCGCCGACAGTCCGGTCTCCTCCCGGAGTTCGCGTGCCGCGAGCTCCCGGGGTGGGAGTTCGGCGCGTTCGGGCGCGGTTCCTTGCGGAAACTCCCAACGGCGAATACCGAGTGGATAACGAAATTGTTCGACGAGTTGGACTTCGTTCCCGGATAGTGGAATGACGAGGGCGTAATCCGATTTGTCGACGACGCCGTAGATACCGTTCGAGCCGTCTGTCCTGCGAATTCTGTCCTCGCGGACCGTCATCCAATTGTTGCTGTATACCTCACGCGAGTCGATCCTCTTCATTCTGAATATTCTCCATGCTTCACCCGAAGGGGTTAGGGTCACACGATCTGTTGTCTCTCCAAGGAGTGATCTCGTGTCGAAACCGAACCTCTCTCGGCGGGCGTTACTGCGCTACTCGGCGGTCGGTCTCGCCGCGGTGGGGAGCGGGTCGCTGCTCGCCGCGTGTCAGACGACGAACCCCGAAACCGGCCAGGCCGAGGGCGCGGGCATCCAGCAACGGATCGACTCCGGCCAGCCGGTGCGGATCGCTGTGGCCAACGAGCCGCCGTACACGAAGCTGGGTGCCGACGGCGAACTGTCCGGGGCATCGCCCGACGTCACCAAGGCGGTCCTGGAACGCATGGGCATCACCGAGATCGAGGGTGTCCAGACCGACTACGACTCGATGATCCCCGGATTGGGTGCGGACCGGTGGGACATCGTCAGTGCGGGATTGTTCATGAACAAGACCCGTTGCTCGAAGGTCCTCTACGCCTCGCCCGACATCGTGTCGACCGAGTCGTTCGCTGTCCCCACGGGCAATCCGAAGGGACTGACCACTGTCGACGATGTGAAGAACTCCGACGCCGTCGTGGCGGTTCTCGCGGGAAGCTACGAGCTGAAGACCGCGAAGTCGTTGGGTATCGCGGAGGGCCAGCTCCAGACGTATCCGAAGGCGCCGGACGCGATGCAGGGCATGAGCGACGGTCGTGTGGACGCCGTCCTGTTGCCGACACTGACTCTACAGTCTCACAAGGATCAGTACGGCGGTGACTTCGACATCACCGAGCCGTTGGATTCGTTCCCCGTCACCGGTGCGGGGGCCGCGTTCCGCAAGTCCGACTCGGACTTCCATGCCGAATTCGACGCGGAGTTGAAGAAGTTCAAGGAAACCGACGAGTTCGCCCAGATCCTCGGCCAGTGGGGCTTCGCCGCCGAGCCCTCGCGTAAAGCGACGACCGAGGAACTCTGCGCGACCGAAGGATGAGCGTGGGAGGTCGTGCGTGGTCGAAGTCGCCTGAGTCGTCGGGACCGCACACGACCTCCGCTTGCGCGTCAACCCGCGGGGCGCATACGCCTTTCCACCCTGCGTAGCAGCAGTGCCGTGGGGTAACTGGCCGCCAGGAAGATCAGCCCGGCCAGAGTCAACGGCTCCAGGTACTCGTAGGTGTCCCCGCCGATGGTGCGCGCGGTGCGCAACAGTTCGGGCACGGTGATGAGCGCCAGGAACGGTGTCTCCTTGAACATCGCGATGGCGTAGTTGCCCAGGGCCGGCAGGACGTTGCGCACGGCCTGCGGCAGGATCACCCTGCGCCAGGTGGTCTGTGAGGGGAGTTGAAGAGCGACGGTGGCTTCCCACTGTCCTTTCGGTACGGCTTCGATACCGGATCGGTACACGTCGGCGCAGTAGCACGCGTAGTGCACGCCGAGTCCCAGGACACCCGCGACCATCGGCGACAGCGTGAGCCCCAGCCCCGGCAGCGCGTAGAATAGGAAGAACAGCTGGATCAACAGCGGCGTGCTGCGGATGAACTCGATGAACGCCGTCGTCGCCTGCGCCAGTATGGGAATGCGCAATTGTCGGATGATCGCGAAGACCAGTCCCAGTACCGCGGCGACCGCGATGCCGAGGACGGTGGCGACCAAGGTGTACTGAACGAAGTGCTGGAGCAGTTCGGGAAGGATGTCGAACGCGTAGTCCCAGTCCCAGTTCACCGGACCGCCACCTCCTCCTGGGGAACGGGCTTGCGAAGGCGGAACACGCTGCGTAGGCCCTCGTGCCTGCCGAGCTTCGCCTTGGCGGCGACTTCGGCCATATTGGACAGAAATGTCACGGCGTACGCGAGTACGAAGTAGATCGCCATCAGCACCAGGTAGATGAGGGTGCGGTCGCCGCCCGCCTCGTGGAAGCTCTCACCCATGGTCATCAGATCGACCAGTGAGATCGTGTAGAGCAGCGGAGTGCTCTTGAGCAGCTGGATGAACAGGTTGTTCATCGACGGGATCATCAGTGCGACCGCCTGTGGCCAGACGACCCGTGTCATGCGTTGCGTGGGGGACAGGTTCAGCGCGATCGCGGCCTCCCACTGGGGGCGGGGTACGGCTTCGATCGATCCGCGTACGACCTCGGCTCCGTAGGCGCCGTAGTTCAGACCGAAGGCCAGCACGCCCACCAGGATCGGATCGAACTTGATTCCCAGTAGCGGCAGTGCGAAGAACAGCCACCACAGCTGAATGGGCAGTGAAGTCCCACGGAAGAACTCGATCACGACTCTGGCGAAACCACGCGGGATGAGATTCGACGAGCGGGCCAACAGGCCCAGCAAAACCGAAGCCACCAGCATGAGAACTGTGCCGAGAGCCGTGACGAGCAGCGTGATGCCGAGTCCGCGAACGAGGTTGTCCGTCCAGTCGAACAGAGTCGGAATGTCATTCACTCGGTTAAACCTCTCGTTAGGGTCGGAAGATGACCCTAACGGGGGACATATACGGGTGGCGAGTATTCGTTTAACGGAGTCGCATACCCTCTCGTCGTGCGCTTAGTGATCGCTCGGTGCCAGGTGGACTACGCGGGCCGGTTGACGGCTCATCTGCCCATGGCCACGCGTCTGTTACTCGTCAAGGCCGACGGTTCGGTGTCGGTCCACTCCGACGACCGCGCCTACAAGCCGTTGAACTGGATGAGCCCGCCGTGTTGGCTGATCGAGGACGGGAACCTCTGGATCGTGGAGAACAAGGCGGGCGAGAAGCTCGTCGTCACGATCGAGCAGATCATCGAGGAGATCGAGCACGATCTCGGGGCCGAGCCCGGGCTGGTGAAGGATGGTGTGGAGGCACACCTGCAGGAGTTGCTCGCCGAACACATCACCACACTCGGGGAGGGTTACACCCTGGTGCGTCGTGAGTACCCGACCGCGATCGGTCCGGTGGACATCCTGGCACGCGACGCCGACGGCACGGCGGTGGCCGTGGAGATCAAGCGGCGGGGCGAGATCGACGGTGTGGAGCAGCTGACGCGGTACTTGGAGTTGTTGAACCGTGACCCGCTGCTGGCGCCCGTGCAGGGGGTGTTCGCCGCGCAGCAGATCCGACCGCAGGCTCGTACGTTGGCCGAGGATCGGGGGATCCGCTGTGTGACCTTGGATTACGACAAGCTCCGCGGTATCGAGAGCAACGACCTCACGCTGTTCTAGCGGACGGCCGGCGAACAGCGACAAGGTCACGATGCGCGGGAACCGTGCACGGGCACGAAGAGGGGTGGATACCGTGCACACGTGTTCACTCGTGCTCTATCGCGTCGGATAACCGCTTGCTGTGCCATCGCGCTCGTGTTCCTCGCCGGATGTGCGGGTGAGGACCTGTCCAAGGCCAACTTCGAGCGCACCACGGTGAAGGCCGAGCCGGGGAGCGGCCAGGGGGGTGTGCCCGAGGCGCCGACCGACGATCCAGCCCTGTCGTTGTCCACTCTGCGTTCGGTGGATCCGTGTGGGTTGTTGCACGACGACGTCGTGGGTGCTTTCACGCCCGAGGGAGAGGGGCGGAACAGCGACTGGGGTACGTGCATGCGTGACTTCGTCGACACGGGTGGTAAGCCCATCAGCATCATGATGGTGCTCGGCACGGGTGGCTTCTTTGCCGATCAGGCCACCAGTGGTGTCGAGGGACTGCCGCTGACCGAGACGAGCAGCGACGAGAACACCTGCTACTCCGTGGCGGTGACGCAGAGCGAACCCGACATGGGCATCAGCGTGCTCGCGCAGCACGAACGCGGGGGAGGCACGCCGTGCGAGAGCGGGTACCTGGTGCTCCAGAGTGTGATCAAGCAGCTGCGTGAGAACCCGCCGATGCTTCCGCCGGGGGACGAGCGTTCGTTGAGGGATGTCGATCTCTGCGCGGTTCCGGATTCGAAGGTCCTGGAGCCTGCGTTCGAGGAGGGCGATGTCGCCGTGCAGCCGGGCGACCTGCATTCCTGCCAGTTCATGCAGGACGACATCGTGGTCTACGCGTATGCCCGCCTCGGTTACCCGGTATCGGTCATCGAAGGCACGGAGGAGGTCGAGCTGACCGACGACGTCACCGCTGTGATGAGGCCGGGCACCACGGACACGGCCGAGTGCGAGGTGTCGTGGAACCACCTCGGGCACTCCGACGTCGAGGCGGAGGTCGTCAGCCTGAACTACTACAACTACTCCAAGTCGGCCGATGTCACGGAGGCGTGCGAAAGCGTGACCGCATTGGCGGAGGGCATGGTGAAGGCCCTGCCGTAGCCGCGGAAGTTGGTTACGTTGAAAGCCGATACCCGCCACGCGTTGCCGCGCTTCGGAGGTCGGCATGAAAAAGATCATCAATGATCCGGCGACCGTGGTCGCCGACTCGCTCAGAGGTCTGGCCGCAGCCCACGCCGATCTGGTGCGGGTGGAGTACGACCCGAACATCGTGGTGCGGGCCGACTCGCCGGCGCGTGGTGTGTCGGTGATCTCGGGAGGGGGCTCGGGTCACGAGCCCTTGCACACGGGGTTCGTCGGCCCGGGCATGTTGCACGGGGCTGTACCGGGCCCGGTGTTCACTTCGCCGACCCCGGACGCCGTGCAGGCCGCGATCTCGGCCACCACGGGTGAGGCGGGAGCGTTGCTGGTGGTGAAGAACTACACCGGTGACGTGCTGAACTTCGAGACGGCCGCGGAACTCGCCTCCGCCGAAGGGCTGGACGTGCGCACCGTGGTGATCGACGACGACGTGGCCGTGATGGACTCCACGGCCACGGCGGGACGTCGCGGTGTGGGCGGCACGGTGTTGTTGGAGAAGATCGTCGGGGCGGCGGCCGAACGCGGCGATGACCTCGACGCCGTGGAGTCGGTGGCCCGCGCCGTTGTGGAGCGGGTGCGTTCCATCGGAGTGGCGCTGACGGCGCCGACCGTGCCGCACGTCGGGGAACCGAGTTTCGAGCTCGGGGACGATGAGGTCGAGTTCGGCATCGGTATCCACGGTGAGCCGGGCAGGGAACGCCTCCCGATCGAACCCGCGCAGGCTCTCGCGGAGCGCATGGTGTCGGCGATTGTCGACGACTTCCCCCTGGGTGAAGGGGAGGACGTCCTGCTGTTCACCAACTCGATGGGCGGTTCGCCTCTGCTGGAGGTCTACCTGGCACACGGGATCGCCGAACGACTGCTCGCCGACCGGGGGATCAACGTGGTCCGTAGGTTGGTCGGCCCGTACATCACGAGTCTGGAGATGCAGGGGATCAGCATGACGATCTTGCGGATGGACGACCGGCTGACCGAGCTGTGGGACGCGCCGGTGAAGACTCCCGCGTTGCGTTGGGGGATGTGATGGGCTGCACCGCGAACGATGTCGCCGCCGCTTTACGAGCCGCCGCCGACACCGTCACCGAGCATTGCGCCGAGCTGACCGACCTCGACCGGCCGATCGGTGACGCCGACCACGGTGAGAACCTCAAGCGCGGGTTCGAGGCGTTGGTGGCGACTCTCGACGAGGCGGTGCCGGAGACGCCCGGCGCCGTGCTCAAGGTCGCGGCCACCACACTGATCTCGAAGGTGGGTGGTGCGGCCGGACCGCTGTACGGCACGGCGTTTCTGAGGGCGGCCACGGCCGTGGGCCAGGCGGCCGAGCTGGATGCGAGCACGGTCGCCGCCGAGTTGAACGCCGGGTTGGACGGCGTGGTGGCGAGGGGTAAGGCCGAAGTCGGTGACGCCACGATGGTCGATGCGCTGAAGCCCGCCGTCGAGGCGGCACGGGCAGCGAAGGACGACGGAGTGGCGGCCGTGCTGTCCGCCGGCGCCGACGCCGCCGATGAAGGAGCGACCTCGACGAAACAGCTCGTGGCACGTAAGGGCCGGGCTTCCTACCTCGGTCAGCGCAGCGTCGGGCACCTCGACCCGGGGGCGCGTTCCACGGCGTTGCTGCTGAGGGCGTTCGCGGAGGCCGCGCGATGAGGGTCGGTCTGGTACTCGTGTCCCACAGCGCCAAGCTCGCCGAGGGGCTCGCCGACGTCGCCAAGCAGATGGCGCCGGATGTCACCGTGCGGCCCGCGGGCGGTACGCCGGACGGCGGGATCGGCACCGACTACGACTCGGTGGTCTCCGCGGTGCGACAGGCGGACGCCGGGTCCGGCGTTGTGGTGCTGTACGACCTCGGTAGTGCGCAGATGACGGCCGAGCTGGTGGTGGAGTCACTCGACGATCCGGGCGCGGCGGTGGTGGTGGACGCGCCGCTGGTGGAGGGCGCCGTGGCGGCGGCGGTGGCCGCCCAGAGCGGAGCCGACCGGGCGGGCGTGGCACAGGCCGCGACGGACGCCGGGCGTGGTCCCGGGAAGCAGGAGACTCCGGAGGCGGGGTCGGTCACCGAGGAGACCCCGTCCGACGTCGTGCGGACCGAACTGACGCTGCGTAACGAGGTCGGTCTGCACGCGCGTCCCGCGGCGTCGCTGGTGAGGGCCATCGCGGGGGTGGAGGCGGACGTTCGGTTGCGGTTCGGCGACGACGAGGCCGACGCGCACAGCGTTCTGGCCATCATGTCGCTGGGCGCTCGCAAGGGCGACCGCGTCGGTGTCGAGGCCACGGGGCCGCAGGCGCGGGAGGCCGTGCAGCGCATCGAGGCGTTGGCCGAACGCAACTTCGACGAGGCCTGAGCGGAGGCCGGGGCAACCCGAAGCTCACGTGCGTCGATGGCCGGGGCGGACCGCCGGTCATCGACGATGATCACCGTGGAGTCGTCGAGGAACCACCGAACTCGTGGGTGACCGGAGTTCGCGGGCCGACTGGGAACCCGTCGTCACCCGCACCCGCAGGCACCGCCGCAGCAGCCGCCGCCCGCCGGCGCGGGTGCCTGTGCCGAACCGGTCAGGGCGACCGTCGTCAGCAGCTTCACCGTGTCGTCGTGGCCGTTGGGGCACGAAGCGGGCGCGCTCGACTCACTCATCGGACGCTGTAGTTCGAACGAGTCCGCGCACACGCGGCAGCGATAGGCATAGGTCGGCATGGTCCGATTATCGCCGCCGCATGCGTTACGTGGGAGGCTGCCGAACTATGGACGCGCCTGTGATCGATCCGCGGACACCCACGTTGAGTGAAGTCACCCCGTCCGCCCTCGGCGCGCTCGGGGTGGACGGTTTCGTCGACACTCTCGGCTTCGGACGCCGGTCGCGCATCTGTGTGCTGCTGATCGACGGGCTCGGCTGGGAGTTGTTGGAAACCCATGCCGCGGACGCGCCCGTGCTCGCCGAACTGCGGAGAAAGCCCCTGCGGGTGGGCTACCCCTCCACGACCGTGGCGGGACTGGCCGCCATCGGTACCGGCGTCTCCTCCGGGGAACACGGCATGGTGGGCTATTCGTTCGAGGTGCCCGAGGTGGGCGTGCTGAACGCTCTGCGCTGGTGCAGGCACCCGGGCGGGGAAGACCTGCGGGACGTCGTGTCGCCCGAGGACCTGCAGCCCCGGCCTACGACGTTCGCCCTCGCCGCCGAGGCGGGCGTGGCCGCCACCGTCGTGTCGTCGGTCCAGTTCGCCGACACGGCCCTCACTCGGGCCGTGCTCTCCGGCGGAGACTACGTCGGCGTGCACGCCTTGGGCGATCTCGCGGCAGCGGTGTCGACGGCGCTGCGGGAACGGAACGGTTTCTGTTACGCCTATCACGGCGATCTCGACTTCATGGGGCACGTGTACGGGCCGGGGTCGCCCCAGTGGCGATTGCAGCTCCGCCAGGTCGACCGACTGGTGGAGTCACTGGTCGAGAACCTGCCACAGGACGCGGCCCTGGCCGTCGTGGCCGACCACGGCATGGTCGCGCTCGACGACACCGTCGTCGACGCCGACGCCGAGCCCGCCCTGCTGGAGGGAGTGCGGGCGCTGGCGGGTGAGGTCAGAGCCCGACACGTCTACGCCGTGGACGGTGCGGTGGACGACGTGTTCGCCGCGTGGAGTGAGACGTTGGGCGAGCGGGCGTGGGTGCTGCGCCGCCAGGACGCCGTGGAGCGCGGTTGGTTCGGTCCCGTGGCCGAGTACGTGTTGCCGAGGATCGGCGACATCGTGGTGGCGGCGCGGGGGCGTTCGGGTGTGCTGCGGAGACGACGGGAGCCGCTCGAATCCGGACTGGTCGGTCAGCACGGCTCGTTGACACGGGAGGAGCAGCTCGTGCCGCTCGCCGTCGCGGAGCGGGACTGACTCCCCGCGCTCGTAACGGTCTCCCGACTCCGGTTACCGTGGAAGGTATGCCCCGAAGGAACCGCGCGCGCCGTATCGAGCCCCGCCTCGGCTCGTCCACCGGTTGGGCGCGTCCGGAATCGGGGCCGGACGGCGATTGGCTGGTCCGCACGGTGCCGGGAGCCCGGGCGACCAAGACCTACCGTTGTCCCGGCTGTGATCACGAGATCCGACCCGGCGTGGCGCACGTCGTCGCCTGGCCCGCCGACGAATACGGCTCCGTCACCGAACGGCGGCACTGGCACCGCGGGTGCTGGCAGGCCCGGACCCGCCGGATGCCCACCCGCCGCCGCTGGTGAGGCCGCTTCAGCCGATGGACGGGATGTCCTTGCGGTAGTACACGGTGGGCACACCGAAGCGGAGGTCTCTTCGGTACTCGGAGAACGCCAGCTTCTCCGCCACTCTCCTCGCCGGACCGTTGCTCGCGCTGGTGATGACCACCACGGGATGGCCGGGTACTTCGCGCGCGACCCAGTCGAGCACCGCTGATGCCATCTCCGATGCGTAGCCGCGTCCCCAGGCTTCGGGGAAGAAGCGGTAGTACAGATTCAACACCCGTTCGCCGTCGAGCGAAGTGAACTGCACCCCGCCCACACCGAGCGCTTTGCGCGTCCCGGCGTGTTCCACCACCAGGTACCCGAATCCGTGGTCGGCCCAGTGTCGCCGCCACGAGGCGAACTGCGCATACGCCTCGGTCGGGGTGCGTGGCGAGAGCTCGTGCGGGTGGGTCTCCTCCGCGCATTGCAGGCCGACGACCACGGGCAGGTCGTCGTCGGTGAACGGTCGCAACACCAGCTGCCGCGTGCGCAAGGAGGCCGGCTGCCGTGTCATGCCCTTCGAATCTACTGGGTTCGGTCGACAATGGCCGTATGTCGGATCTGCCGTTGGTGCTGTTGCACGCCTATCCCGTCGATGCCCGGATGTGGAACTCCGTGCGGGAACCGCTCGCCGAACGGACCCGGCTGATCACCCCGGACCAGCGTGGTCTGGGTCGCTCCCCGTTGCCTTCCGGAGACACCGAACCGAGCCTCGACCACGCCGCTTACGACGTGGTGGCGTTGCTGGATCGGCTCGGTCTCGACAAGGTCGTGCTGGGCGGCTGTTCGATGGGCGGTTACGTGACGCTCGCCGTGCTGCGGCTCGCGCCCGAACGCGTGGGAGGACTCGTGTTCATCGACACCAAGGCGGAGGCCGACACCGACGCGGCACGCGAGAACCGGTTGGCTGTGGCCCGACGCGCGGAGACGGAAGGCGTCCACGGTTGGTTGGCCGAGTCGATGCTGCCGAACCTCCTGGGCGAGACCACGCGCAACCGCCGTCCCGAGCTGGTCGACCACGTGCGTGGGCTCATCGAACAGCAGCCGCCCGCCGGGGTCGCGTGGGCTCAGCGGGCGATGGCCGCGCGTGATGACGCCACCGACGTGCTGCGCTCGGCGGACGTGCCGTCGGTGGTGATCGTGGGCGAGGAGGACACCGTGACCCCACCCGAGAAGGCGCGTGATCTTGCCGACATTCTGCCCCGGGGAGAGCTCGTGGTGCTGCCCGAAGCAGGCCACCTGACGCCCTTGGAAGCCCCTGAAGGAGTGGTCGACGCGGTGTCCCGAGTACTGCGCTGACCCGTCTCTGACCAGGCAGGAAACAGGAAAGTGACGTAGTTAACGCGCCTGGGGAAAAGTCGGCGATTTGGGCGAGATACGCGTTCTCACCTGCGCTTTTGTTTTCGGCGTGACGATCTCGGTGGGCGCGGGAGTGGGATGATCGACAAGTGGGGACGTGATCTGGTGCTCCCGGTGCGCCGGTATCAAAAGGGTGAGAGATACGATCGCCCTTAGCCAACGTGGGTCCCCGCCCGTGGCGACAGCAAGATTCGCGGGGTTACGAGTGCAGGAGGCTTCAGTGACGGCCGTAGCGCCCCAGCCGATCGCAACGCGTCCGTACCCGACGCGAAAGCCGGTGAAGGGATCGACCCT
>NZ_DAHVQP010000137.1:0-8740 GCF_027317685.1 Saccharomonospora sp. | reverse complement strand
GCCGCGCACGATCTGCCGCAGCAGGTTGGTCTTCCCGGACTCGCCGTCCGCGTAGGCGAGGAAGTGCGGGTCGGCGTTGAAGTCCAGGTACACGGGAGCGAGCTCGTCCTCGTCGACACCGATGGGAATGAGCTTGCTGTCCTGGTGCTTGTCCTGCAGCAACAGTTCCTCGTACGGCATGAGGTCGGGAAGCAGCCGCACCTGGGGCGCATGCCTGCCCTTCCAAGCCGCGGAGATCTTCTTGACGGCGTCGACGACCCCATCACCGAGATCGGCATCGCTGCTGGAGCCGTCGATACGTGGCAAGCCGCTCAGGAAGTGCAGTTTGTCGCGGGTCAAACCACGGCCGGGACGTCCGGCCGGCACGTTGACGGCGACCCTGCGGTCGATGTCGGACTCACTCGGATCACCGAGCCTCAGCTCGAAGCGCGTCCCGAGCATGTCCTTGATGGCGGGTCGGATGTCGGCCCACCGGTTCGACGCGATGACCACGTGTACGCCGTAGGTCAGACCCTGCACGGCCAGCTTGGTGATCTGCGGTTCCAACTCGTCGAAGTCGTCCCGCAGCGCACGCCACCCGTCGACGATGAGGAACGCGTCGCCGAACGGGTCCTGTTCCGCCGTAATCTCTCCACGACGCTTGCGGTTGCGGAAGTCGTTCATCGAGTCGACGCCGAGTGCACCGAACCGCGCTTCCCGCTCGTTCACCAAAGTGGTGAGTTCGGCGACGATACGGCGTGCCTTGTCGGGCTCGCGGCGTGCCACCGCGACACCACCCACGTGCGGCAGGCCGTCCAGCGCGGCGAGCGTTCCACCACCGAGGTCGATGCAGTAGAACTGCGCCTCCTCGGGCGTGTGGGTCAACGCCATCGACATGATCAACGTACGCAGCATCGTGGATTTACCCGACTGCGGACCACCCACGACGACACCGTGCCCGGCACCGCCGGAGAAGTCCGCCCACAGCGGGTCGCGCCGTTGTTCGTACGGGCGGTCCACGATGCCGAGCGGCACCTGCAGCCTGCCGTTGCCGAAGAACCCGACCGGCGACAGTCCCCTGTCCTCGGTGGGGTTGAGGTTCGGCAGCAGGGTGTCGAGCGAGTTGGGTTCCTTCAGCGGCGGCAGCCAGACCTCGTGGGCCGGCGGTCCCTGGCCGACGAGCCGACTGACGATGACGTCCAATTCGCTCGGTTCGACGGCTTCTTCGGATTCCGGCTGCTGTGGCTGCTCGACGGGTTCCGGCTCGGGCTCCGGTTCCTTCGGCAGTTCCACGAAGTCGGGCACGAACAGCTGCGGGCGTTTGTCGGCACGCACCACCTTCGCGCCTGGAGCAGCGGTTTTGATACCCGCGGGCCGATACGGCCCCGACACGTACGACGCCTTGAAACGCACCAGTGTGGATGTGTCGTACTTCAGGTAGCCACCACCGGGAACGGACGGCAGTTCGAAAGCGTCCGGCACACCGATCGCGGCCCGTGACTCCGCGGCCGAGAACGTCTTCAGACCGATCCGGTACGACAGGTGGGAGTCGAGCCCGCGCAGCTTGCCCTCTTCCAGGCGCTGGGAGGCGAGCAGCATGTGCATCTGCAGCGACCGACCCAATCGACCGATGGCCACGAACAGGTCGATGAAGTCGGGCTTGGCCGCCAGCAACTCCGAGAACTCGTCGACCACGATGAACAACGCGGGCAGGGGATCGAGGTCGGCGCCGTTCTCCCGTGCCTTCTCGTACTCCCAGACGTTCTTGAAGTTACCGCCGTTCTTCAACGCCTCCTGCCGCCGGTTCATCTCACCGGCGAGCGCGTCCTTCATACGGTCGACCAGCGTGACCTCGTCGGCGAGGTTGGTGATGACGGCGGAGACGTGCGGCGCCTTATCCAATCCGAGGAACGTGGCACCACCCTTGAAGTCGACGAGCACGAAGTTGAGTGTGGTCGAGGAGTGGGTGGCCAACATGCCGAGTACCAGCGTGCGAAGGAACTCCGACTTACCGGAACCGGTCGCACCGATGCACAGGCCGTGCGGCCCCATGCCCTCCATGGCCGCTTCCTTGATGTCCAGCTCGACGGGCTGGCCGTACTCGCCGACACCGAACGGCACGCGGTAGCGGTCACGGATCGGCCGCGGCCGCCACGCCTGCTGCACGTCGAACGTCATCGGGTCCCCGGGGATACCCAACAGCTCCAACAGCGACGGGTTCGACAGCAGCGGCTGTTCCTCGCTGTCCTCGGTCGCCCCGGTGCTCATGCGATACGGAGACAGCTTGCGGGCGAGTGCCTCGACCTCCACCGTGCTGAGCGTGTCCGGGCGACCGAACCACTCGACACCACCCGCGCTGCGGGCTCCGAGACGCTCCTCCTCCACCACCAGGCGCAGGCCACGACGGGCCGCGAGGTTGCCGATCGAGTCGGACAGGTCGAGGAGAGTGACACCGACGAGTCCCTCTTCCAGCAGGATCTGCTCCTCGCCGGTGACCTCGGCGTCGTCGAGCACGATCACGATGTGCGGCTGGTCGGGTGGAGGCGTGGCGTTGCGCGAGAACCGCTGACGATCACGCAGCTCCTCCTCGAGCCAGTGCTCGATCTGAGCCAGCGAACCGCTCATCATGCGCATCTGTCCGATGCCATCGGACAACGTCGGGTGCTGGACGTGAGGCAGCCACTTGGCCCACTCCCACTCTTCCTTGGCCCTACCCGTGGTCGCGACGCCGATGAGCACGTCGTCCGGGCTGTGGAAGGTCACAAGCTGCGCCAACATCGCCCTGGCCAGGCCGCGCGTGAGTTCCTTGTCGCCCTGCAGACTGACGGCGGCGAAACCACGCAACGTGATCTGCGTGGGCAGGTCGGGCACGATGGAATGGGCGCGCACGAACCGCCTCAGCGCCAGCGTCGCGATCGGCTCCAGTTCGTCGACCGGGCCGGTCTGCGGCGGCACAAGACGTGTCGCCAACCGATGCGAACTACGGCCCACACGCAGGTGAAGGAAGTCCTGGTCGCTCTGCCGCCGCTCCCACATGCGCCGCGTAGACGCCATCGACCACAGCGCCTCGGGGTCGGGATGCACCCACTCCAACGAAGCGCGCTGCTCGACCATCGCCTCGCGGGCCCTGTCGCGCATCTGGCCGAGATACCGCAGATAGTCCTTGCGGTCCTCGTTCATCTCGGCCTTCTTCTGCTGGCCGCCCCGACCGCCGCCGGCGAACATGCCGACCATCGACATCATCATCATCAGCGGCATCATCAGCATGAACGGGCTGCGCATAGCGCCCGCCGTGAACATGAAGACGACCATGCCCAACATCGCCACGACCATGACGACCGGCATCAACTTCATGACGATGTTGCCGGGAATCGTCCGCGGGACCTCGGGCGGCGGCTCCAAACGCACCTCACCGCCAGGCGGGCGGGGAGCAGCAAGCCGTGGCGACCGCTTGAACTGCAGCGTGCTCACCGAAAGGACCCCTCTTCGACTCGGCGACTGACGGCCAATGCGGGCGCGCGCACCGGAACATTCGCCGGAACTGCCCCCACGTGTGGCCCAGGTGCGTTAATACTAGGGCGGTATTACGACACCATGGGGCCGGTTCGGCAAGGTTACCGGCCGACGACGGGATGTTTTCCGCGACGCGGTATAAACACCCTGCGGCAGAATCTCCAGGTAGGGGGCGAAAAGGTGGCAACGGGCACGACGGTATTCAGCAGGGTGACGGTGGTCGCGCCTCGAACCCGCATCGATGTCGCGCTGCCCGCCGATGTGGCGGTGGCCGACCTCATGCCCATGTTGCTGGAGATGGCGAAAGAGGTGTCTCCCGACGGGGGCGCCAGGCACGGCGGCTGGGCGCTGGCGAAACTCGGCGACGCTCCTCTCGACCCGAGCCGAACGCTCGCCTCTCTCGGCATCGTCGACGGCGAACTGCTGCAACTACGCAAGCGCAACGAGAATCCACCACCACCGCTGTACGACGACGTCGTTGACGCCATCGCCGAAGCCGAACCCGACAGCTTCCGGCCGTGGACGAAGGAAACGGCACAACGCATCGGACACATCGCCGGAGGGCTGGCACTCTTCTGCGCCGCGCTCGCCTTGTTCTTCGGCGGCCCCCTCTACGGAGGTAACGGACTCGCCGTCGCCATCACCGCCGGTGTCGCCGCCATCGCCTGTGTCGCGGTCGGCACCACTCTCGTCAAGGCTTACAACGCTCCGGCGACCGGAGTGGTGATCGCCGCCGCGGGAGGATTACCACTGGCCTTCGTGAGCGGCTTCTACATCGTTCCGGGCGGTGGCATACGCGCCAACCTCCTGCTGGCCAGCGCTCTCGTGGTGGTCGTCGCCGCGGCATGCATCCTGCTGATGGGCACGGGCATCACCACATTCATCGCAGCCGCCACAGTGGGCGTGTTCGGTGTTGTCGCATTCCTCATCGCGACCCTCATCGCCCACCCCGCGCCCGGTATCGCCGCAGGAACCGCCGCCGCCGCTCTCGCGGGAATCTCCATGCTGCCAAGGGCCACGATCTGGCTGGCGAAACTGCCTCTCCCCCATGTGCCGGGCACCGCGGAGGAACTGAAAGAAGACACCGGCTACCCGGACTACTCCTCCATCGAACGCAAGACCCGGGCCGCGCACAACTACATGACAGGCCTGCTGATCGGCAGCGGCTCGGTCACCGCGATCGCTGCGGTGATCACCGCGACCTCCGGCGACATCTGGGGCATCCTCACCGCTGTCATCGCCACGCTCGTCCTGCTGCTGCGGGCACGTACCTACGCCAACGGCAGCCAAGCCGTCGCACTACTCACCACGGGCATGGTCTCGGCAGCCGGCATCCTGCTCGGCTGGCTGTGGACGGAGGACGCCAACGGCCGTGTCCTGTGGGTCTTCGGAACGATCCTGCTGCTGGGGGCGGCTGCGCTGGTCCTGGGCGTCGTGTTCCCCAACCAGCGTTTCACGCCGCCGATGCGCCGTGCCGTCGAGATCTTCGAAGCCGCCTGCATCGCAGCGGTCCTGCCGCTGGCGCTCGCTGTGATGGGCTTGTACTCCACGCTGCGCCACCTCGACATCGGGTGATGGAACAGACCAACAGCGCCACAACTTCCAGGGGGTTCGCGTGCGTTCGGCTCGGGCGATGAAACGACACTCGGCACTGGCGCTGATCGCGGCGATCGGCGTCGCGGGACCGACATTCTTACCGGTGCCTGCCCTGGCGCAGGATGACGCGGCTACCGAGGGTTCCGACGGTTACTACGCGACACCACCGCCGATAGACCCGGGCGCGCCGCCGAACGACACCGGCAGGCCCGACAAGCGCTACGAACCCAGAGTTCCCTGCGTCCAACGCAATCTCGAGTACAACGAAGACATCCAGAACGCGCCCTGGGGACAGCAATACCTGCGCATCGACGAAGTCCACAACCTGATGCGCGCGGAAACCGGCCACATCGGCATCAGCGTCAAGAACAATAAGCCGGTGAGGGTCGCCGTGATCGACACCGGTGTGACACCACACCCCTACTTCGAAAACCGTCTTAAAAGCGGAGGCGACTACGTCGCGAACGGCGGAGACGGGCTGCACGACTGCGACGGACACGGGACTCAGGTAGCAGGCATCATCGCGGCCGACACGCCCGAAAACATCGGCTTCACCGGCGTGGCACCCGACGTCGAAATCGTGTCCATCAGGCAATCCAGCCAGAACTACTCGCCCGCCGAAGAGGATTCCGGCTCCGCAGGTGGCAACGGTGGTGACGGAGGCGACGACGGGGGCGATGACGGGGGCGGCGAATCCCTTCGCAGCACCGGCCCCGCCCAAGACAGCCGCACGCAGGGAAACGAAGGTGCCGGCACCTTGAAGACCCTCGCGCAAGCGATCGTGAACGCCGCGAACAAGAACGTGGACGTCATGAACATCTCCATCAACCACTGCCGGCCCGCCGACGGCTCCATCACCACGGACGAACAAGCCATGTGGGCGGCGATCCGGTACGCGGTTCGGGCGAAGGACGTCCTGATCGTCTCGGCAGCGGGCAACGCCGCCGAATCCAACAACTGCAAACAGAACGACCAGGTCCTGGCCGAGAAGCCCAAGACCATCGTGACGCCGCCGTGGTTCTCCGAGGACGTGCTGTCCGTGGCTGCCATCGACGAAACCGGTGGCTTGGCGGACTTCAGCATGCACGGCCCGTGGGTCAGCGTGGCCGCGCCGGGAACGGGCATCATCTCTCTCGACCCTGCTGAAGGATCCGATGGCCTGGCCAATATGATGATCGACAACGGTGAGGCTCAGGACATCAAGGGCACCAGCTTCGCCGCGCCGTACGTGGCGGGCCTGGCAGCGCTGGTACGAGCGAAGTACCCGGACCTGAGCGCTCACGAAGTGATGCACCGGATCAAGTTCACCGCGCAGCACCCTCCGGCTCCGGGTGGGCGAGACAATTTCGTGGGTTACGGGGTCATCGACCCCATGGCGGCGTTGACGGCGACCGTGCCGTCCGAAGAAGGCATACCGCCCGCGCAGGCTGAGAACCTTCCATCGGACATGCCACCGCCGAACAATCCGGACAGGACACCGATCACTGTGGCGTTGATCGGCTCCGGAGGTGCCCTCGCCGCGCTCGGGATCACCCTCTTCGTCGTCCACACCATCCGCCGCAACCGCAAGGATGACGTGCCCGCCCGCGTCTGAATAAACCACGTTTAGCCCGCTAAACGCGTCTCCCTCTGGACGGAGAACAGCGTTTAGCGGGCTAAATGCTGTTTGGGCAACGGAAACCCCACCAGCTGAAGACCTTCGCCCGCCCTTTCTGACCGTCGCCACTTCAACGCAGAGGTCAGCTACGCTACAGCCGTAACAGGGAAGGCCCCCTTGCCACCCTCAACCGCGTTTAGCGGGCTAAACGCGGTTGAACGCAGACCAACCCAGCACCCACGTGCGGAGGGGACTTGGCCCAGTGCCGAGCCGGTTTCGCTGAGGTTTTCCGTGTCTGTCCGGTCTGTTCGCCGTCTTGTCCCCCCAGAACACAAGACTCCGCCTCCCCCGAAACAAGCTCGCACCACACGACAAAGGCCGGGCAGAAGCGCTTCCGTCTGAAGCCTCTCCTGCCCGGCCTGTACCGTTTTCCTACGCTGGCGCCGCTTCCAGCGTGTCAGTTGCCGCCCGCTGCCGCGTGGCCTTCCGGTTGGATCACCGTGCCCTCCTGCTCGTCCACGGACACCGTGTCATACGTGCGTTGCGCGTCCTGCGGGTTCAGTGACGCCCCAGCCGGAAGGAGTTTGATGATCGATTCGGGTGCGGGGTCCAGCTTGGTCAACCCGAGCCCCTGCGCGATTTCCTTGCTGGGAATGCTGTAACGCACTCCGCGGTCCGAGATGAGCTGAATGTTGCCTCGCCCGAACGTTTCCTTCGTCGTGGCCGACTGCACAGCCGCCGCGAAGCCGGGTCGCATGTAGAAGTGGTCGACCTTCATGTTGTCCGGAGAGGGCGTGCCGATTTTGACGAACTCCGGTTCGCCGTTCGCATCCTTCGGCACAGGCAGTTCTCCGGCGACGTACACCGACGTGAACGCGTCACGTTGTTCGCCCTCTCCCCTGATGTTCCAGCCGAGGCAAGCCACGGGGTGGTTCATGGGATCGAGCACGGTCGGCACGGCATCCGGGTAGTGGCTGACATCCAGGTACCCCTCATCGCCGGGGCCAACGATCGGGAGGGTCCTCAGCGTGTCCGGGGTGATGGGCTCAGCACCACTGACGCCGGCCGTGGAGTGTTTGTAGATCAAAATGTCCGCCACGGCCTGCGAGATGCGCTGAAGACCCCTTTCCGTAATCACGTAGAACTCGGTGCGTTCGGTGAGCTGGGTCTTGACTACCGAGCCGATCGACAGCCCATTGACGTTGAAGCCGTCGGGTTGCTGGCCCCAGCCTCGGATGTGGGGTGCTTCGAGTGTGCCGACAGACGGAATCGCATTGAGCAGGCCTGTCGAGATGCGCCGCGCCATGCGTTCTTCGAGATCCAGAGCGGAGGTGACGGCATCATCTGAGAGGTCGACCTCGGCACGCACTGTGTTGGCGTTCTGGTTGTTGGCATCGGTTTTCTGCCGGTACACCAGGTAGTGCTTGCCGTCGTCGGCGGATACGAGCAGCGACTGGTTCTGGGCCAGTTCTCTGCCGAGATCCTTGTCCTTGACCCCGGCTACTACCGTGCTTTCCGTCACGGCCTGTTCCCGCGCTACCGGATCATTGAGCGATCGGTCCACTATGATCTGGTCGCAAACGGCCCAGTCTGTGGAGATGAGCTGGTCTTCCGAAGGCAGTAGGTCGGGACCGCCGGGAATCCCCTGGAGTCGGCCTTTGGGAATGTCCTTCAGTTGCTCGTCGGAGACGACGTCGGGCTCCACAGCGGCCGGCGCGCCTTCTTCCTGCCCGCCGCCTTCGCCCCCGCCTTGGTTCTGCGCCATGAGGATCAGCCTCGCTGAGGCGAGGTTGAAGGTGGGGATCAGTTTCTCCCCGGCGACCACGTAGACACTCCCGGACTGCTCGCCGATGACGATGCCGGACTCCGGGGGCTTCGGGTCTGGCTTGAAGAAGCCCACGATGATGAAGGCAAGCATCCCCAGGCAGCTGAGCACGACGCCGACGATGGTCGCACGCGAGTGTGTGCGCATCGGGTCGTGGAGCATCACGGCGTCCTTGCGCACCAAGGCGGACTGCATGCGGCGCAGCACGAATTGGTAGGCCTGGACTTGCG
>NZ_DAHVQP010000114.1:0-95159 GCF_027317685.1 Saccharomonospora sp. | reverse complement strand
GCGCCCTCGGGCGTCACGGTGCATTCGTACGAGGAACTGTTGTCGAGCCAGCCGGAGACGTTCGACTGGCCGGAGATCGACGAGCGTTCCGCCGCGGCCATGTGCTACACGTCCGGGACCACGGGCGACCCGAAGGGTGTCCTCTACTCGCATCGATCCATCTGGCTGCACTCGATGCAGATCTGCATGAGCAATACGATGCGGCTGTCCGACGAGGACAGGGCCTTGGTCATCGTGCCCATGTTCCACGCGATGTCGTGGGGCATGCCCTACGCCGGGTTCATGGTGGGGGCGTCCATGGTGTTGCCCGACCGGTTCCTGCAGCCCGGCCCGATCGCCGAGATCCTGGCCGCGGAGAAGCCGACGTTCGCCGGGGCGGTACCCACCATCTGGCAGGGTCTGTTGCAGCACCTCGACGCGAACCCGCAGGACATCTCGCACCTGCGGGAGGTCGTGGTGGGTGGTTCGGCCGCGCCGCCCGCGATGATGCACGCCTTCGAGGAGCGCTACAACGTGCCCGTGCTGCACGCGTGGGGCATGACCGAGACATCGCCGATGGGCAGCGTGGCACGTCCTCCAGCGGAGGCGACGGGCAAGGAGGCGTGGGAATACCGCTACACGCAGGGCCGTTTCCCCGCCACCGTCAAGGCCAGGCTCGTCGACGACGACGGCAACGAGGTGCCGTGGGACGGCGAGAGCGTCGGCGAGTTGGAGGTCAAGGGCCCGTGGATCGCCGGCTCGTACTACGGCGGTGCGGACCCGGACAAGTTCCACGACGGCTGGTTGCGCACCGGTGACGTCGGCAAGATCACGCCCGACGGGTACCTGACCCTGACCGACCGGGCCAAGGACGTCATCAAGTCCGGTGGGGAGTGGGTCTCGTCGGTGGACCTGGAGAACGCGGTGATGGCGCATCCGGCGGTGGCCGAGGCGGCCGTCATCGGCGTACCCGACCAGAAGTGGGACGAACGTCCGCTCGTCGCCGTCGTCGTGCGGGAAGGCCAGCAGGTAACGGCCGAGGAACTGCGCGAGTTCCTCACCGGCAAGGTCGCCAAGTGGCAGTTGCCCGAGAACTGGACGTTCGTGGACGAGATCCCGAAGACCAGCGTCGGCAAGTTCGACAAGAAGCGCCTGCGCTCCGCCCACGCCGACGGCAAACTGGACGTCACCCACTTCTAGCCGTCCTATGGTGGGTCGATGGACATCGATTACCACGAATGGCGCGGCGAGACGGGGTTCCGACACGGTGAACCGTCGGGGACCGAGGTGGTCGACGACGGACTTCGGATCGGCTCCGCTGCCGGGGTGCAGGACTCCGGCGAGTACGCCTGGTGGACCTCGCCGGAACACGGCCTCCCGTTCGGCGCCACCGAACTCGTCGTCTCGTGGAACGCCACGACACCGCCGGGTACGTGGCTGACCGTCGAGTTGGAGGCACGCACCGACTCGGGGCGCCATACGCCGTGGTACTCGATGGCCCGGTGGGCCCACGGTGAGACCGACATCCACCGCACGTCGGTCGAGGGGCAGCGGGACGAGTTCGCGCGGGTCGACGTGGATCGCGTCGTCGCCGTCGGGGACACCCGATTCCGGGGCTACCGCCTCCGCGTGACGCTGTTCCGCGCCGAAGGCACCGATGCCACGCCGACGTTGGCGGCCGTGGGTGCCGTGGCCTCCACGGTCGAAGAGCGGCTCGCCGGGCCCGGCTCCGCGCCGGGTCCGGCTCGCGGCATCGAACTCCCCGTGCCCCGCTATCCACAACGGATCCACCGTGGCCGGTTCGTGGAATACGGAGGTGGCGGCAACGGTTGGTGCAGTCCGGCATCCACGGAGATGGTGCTGGAGTACTGGGGTGTCGGCCCCTCGGAGCAGGAGCTGTCCTGGATCCCCCGCGACTATCCCGACCGCACCGTGGTGCACGCCGCGCGCCACACGTTCGACCAGGCCTACGGGGGAACGGGCAACTGGGCGTTCAACATCGCCTACGCCGCCCACTACGGCATGTGTGCCCGCGTGACTCGACTCCGCTCGCTTGTGGACATCGAACACCACATCACCCGTGGTGTCCCGGTGATCACGTCGCAGGCGTTCACCAAGGACGAACTCGACGGCGCGGACTACGACACCGCGGGACACCTTCTGGTCGTGGTCGGTTTCACCGAGGACGGCGACGTCATCGCCAACGATCCCGCGGCCCACGACACGGCGGGAGTGCGTCGGGTGTATCCGCGCGACCAGTTCGAAACGGTGTGGCAACGCACGAAACGGCGCAACACCGACGGCGATCTCGTCGACACCTCGGCCGGGGTCGTGTACCTCATCGAACCCTGACCGGCCCCTGACCGAGCCGGACCGAACCGGCCTTCAGTGGTCCTTCAGTGGTCACAGCCCCAACTTCCCGGGGTTCAGCACTCCGGTCGGGTCCGTGGCGTGTTTGGCCGCCGCCAGCACCGACATGCCCACGTCGCCGATCTCGGCCCGCAGGTACGGGGCGTGGTCGAGTCCCACGGCGTGGTGGTGGGTGATGGTCCCGCGGGTGTTCTCGCTGATGGCCTCGCTCGCCGCCTGCTTGGCGCGTTCCCACTGGCCGAACGGATCGTGCGGGTCCCGGGCCGCGAGCACCGTGAAGTACAGCGACGCGCCGGTCTCGTAGGCGTGGGAGACATGGCACATCACCAGGGGCCGGTCGAGCGCGGCGTGCAGGGCCGCGCGCACCTTCTCGTAGAGCTCGCCGAGACCGGACCAATGCGTGGCCGTCTCCAGCGTCTCCACACACACTCCGAGGTCGAGCAGAGCGTCCCGTTGACGTGGCCCGGCGAATCGGCCGTGCCGCCACGCCTCCCCCGGCGCCCGCCCGAGCGAGACGGCACCGGCCGCGCGCAGCACCCGCAGCGCCCGTTTGCGCTGCGGCGCCTGCCCGTGCCAACCGAGGATGAGCAGGCACGGCTTCGTGATCCCCCGCGCGGCGAGATACCGCCGCAGGGCTGTGGTGGTGAATCCACCCTTCAACGCCAACGACACCTCTGTCTCGTCCTCATCGGACACTCTGGTGATGTCGGCGAGCAAGCCGTTCTGCGCCAGTACGCGGACGGCTTCGGTCGCGCGCTCCCAGCCGTCGAGCACAAAGCCCTCGTAGCGTTCCCGTTCGGGCAGGGGCCGCACCCGGACCGTGACCTCGGTGATCACGCCGAGCGTGCCCTCGCTGCCGACGGCGAGCGCCCGCAGGTTCGGTCCCGCCGCCGAGGCGGGCGCCACGCCGAGCCGCCACTCGCCCGCCGGGGTCGCCAGTCGCACGCCTTGCACCATGTCCTCGACCCGGCCGTATCCGGACGAGGCCTGCCCCGCCGAGCGGGTCGCGGCGAACCCGCCCAGGGTAGCCCGCTCGTACGACTGCGGCACGTGGCCGAGCGTGAGGCCGTGCACGGCGAGTAGGCGTTGGGCGTCCGGAGCCCGCACCCCGGCCTGGAACACGGCGAGTCAGGAGATCGGATCCACGGACACGAGACGGTTGAGTCGTTCGAGGTCGAGTACGACCACCGCCTGCTTGTCACCACGTAACGCGGTGACACCACCGACGACCGACGTTCCGCCACCGAAGGGCACCACGCCGATGTCGTGGGCCACGCAGACGTCGAGCACCCGCTGCACCTGTTCGGGATCGGCGGGCAGCACCACCGCGTCGGGGATCAGCAGACCCCCCGGATACCGTCGCCGCAGCAGGTCCAGGTAGGACATGCCGCCCGCGCGGCCGAGACGTTCGCGCGCTTCCTCCAGCACGTGGTCGGTACCGACCACATCGACGAGTTCGGCCCGGGCCTTCTCGGGTATCCGCGAGGGAGGCACCACGAACGCGGAGTCCGGAGCCGGGGGCGCGCCCGGGGACAGCTGTCCGATACGGCGGGTGAGCCAGCGCACCGCTTTCGTCGGCAGTGCGGCGGCCTCGGTGGAATCGGGTGTCCACACGGAGCGGAGTCGATGGTCAACCATCTCGTTCACGATTAGAGTGTGACACATGAAGGCCGATCGTCACACCATCGCGTGGAACGGACGAGGGAGCGCACCGGTCGACCGCGTGCCCACCTCCCGCGTTCCCGACGATGTGCTGCTCGACGCGGCGCGGACATGTGTGCTGACCACCGGTGTGCGGCGCACGACACTCACCGAGATCGCCCGCACCGCGGGAGTCAGCCGGATGACCCTCTACCGACGCTTCCCCGACGTGCGCAGCCTGCTCGCCGCACTCATGACCCGCGAGTTCGGCGCCCTGCTACGCCGGGTGACCGCCGAGATCGACACCGCGCTGCCCGCCCGTCGGCGACTCGTCGAACTCGGCGTGGCAGCCGTGCGGGCACTCACCACCGACCCGCTGTTGCGCACGGTCCTCGACAAGGACGCCGAGCTCCTCCTGCCGTATGTCACCGAACGTCTGGGCAGTACCCAGCTGCTCGCCGAGGACGTGGTGGGCGGCCTCATCCTCGCGGGCCACGCGGACGGTTCCGTCCGGCGCGGGGAACCGGAGTCACAGGCCCGAGCACTGCTGCTCACGGTGCAGTCCTTCGTCCTGTCGTGGCGCCCCGCCACCAAGGACGTCCCCGACGAAACACTGCTGGACGAACTGCGACACCTACTCGACCGGAGTTTGATGCCATGACGACAGCGAACGTGGTCCCGGCTTCGTTGACAGCGCGACGGCGGGCGACGGAACTCGACGCGCTGGCCTCGGGCGAGCGCGTGGACGTCCTCGTGATCGGCGGTGGGGTGACCGGGGTGGGAACGGCGTTGGACGCCGCTTCCCGCGGCCTGTCGGTGGCCCTGATCGAGGCCCGCGACCTCGCGTTCGGTACCTCGCGTTGGTCGAGCAAGCTCGTGCACGGCGGACTCCGCTACCTCGCCCACGGACACGTACGACTGGCCCGGGAGAGCGCGGTCGAACGCGACATCCTCATGCGCAGGACCGCCCCACACCTCACTCGGCCGATGGCTCAGCTCTTCCCGCGCTACGCGAACACCCCGCAAAGCACCCACGCGCTCACCGCGGCGGGCGTCGGCGCCGGAGACGCGCTGCGCAGGCTCGCGGGAACGCCTTCGTCGGTGTTGCCCCGACCCCGGTCCGTCCCCGCCGCGCAGGCACTGACGTTGGCCCCGGGGCTGCGGGAGGCCGGGTTGCGCGGCGGCCTGCTGGCGTTCGACGGCGCGCTGACCGATGACGCCCGGCTCGTGGTGGCGCTCGCCCGCACGGCGGCGAAGCTCGGCGCACGCATCCTCACCCGAGTACGGGCCCTCGACGTCGCGGCCGACCGTGTCCGCGCGTGGGACGAACTGACGGGCCGGCCCGTCGAACTACATGCCCGCCAGGTGATCAACGCGACGGGCGTGTGGGCGGAGGAACTGGTACCGAGCGTCCGGCTGCGTCCCTCACGGGGTTCGCACCTGGTGCTGGACGCCCGGAACACGGGAATCGGGGAGACGGCGCTCATGGTGCCCGTGCCCGGCGAGACCAACCGGTTCGTCTTCCTGCTCCCCGCACCGGGAGGAAGGGCCTACCTCGGGCTCACCGACGAACCGGTCGACGAACCACCCTCGGGAACACCCGCGGTCCCTGAATCCGACGTGGACTTCCTGCTCGACACGGCCTCCCGGGTGCTGGACCGACTGCTGACCCGGTCCGACGTGCTCGGCTCGTTCGCGGGGCTGCGTCCGTTACTCGATTCCCCCGGCGGCCGGACCGCCGACCTCTCCCGAGAACACGCCGTGCTCACCGATGAGGACACCGGCGTCATCACCGTCGTGGGCGGCAAGCTCACCACCTACCGGGTGATGGCACGCGACACCGTCGACGCTGCTGTCCGGGCCATCGGACTACGCGCGCGGGAATCGAAAACGGCACGGCTTCCCCTCATCGGCGCCGCTCGTCGCTCGACCTTGAGCAGTGTGGAAGCCCCTCGGCGGCTCGTCGCCAAGTACGGGACCGAGGCACCGAGGGTGGCCGCGCTCGGCGACGTCGACCCCGACCTCGCCCGGCCGCTGTTCCCCGGCTGTGACGTCACCGCCGCCGAAGTCGTCTGGGCCGTACGACACGAGGGAGCCCTCGACGCGGACGACGTGCTACACCGCCGCACCCGGCTCGGACTGGTGGCCGAGGACACCGAAGCAGCCCGGCCGAGGGTGACCGAACTCGTCGAAAGGGCACTGCGCGGTCTGACCGAGTCGGGCTGACGGACGGGGCCGGGCGGGAACGCCGCGGCCGACCCACACGTCCCACGCCTTCTGCCCACGGCACTCCCTCGGCGGTCCCGGCCGTACGGGATTTCGGGCACGATCGCTCTGTTCGACGCGTGGCCCGGAGCGAGCCCGGATCCCAATACCAGAACACGCTCCGCATTCGGCTTTCCCTCGGGCGGATGATTTCCGAACGCAGGCCGGGTATCGGCGATCAACGGTGCGGAGGGCCGCGTAGCCGCTCGCTATGTTGTCGGGGTCGTCGACATCCCCCAGCGCGCGAGAAAGGTGCGACTCTTCATGGAGCTTCCGGTGAACCGGCGTGGTTTCCTGCGCCGGACCGCGGTCCTCGGTGCGACCGCCGTCCTCCCCTTCCACACCGCGGCGACGGCCCAGCACCCCCGCCCACCACGAGTCAAGCCGCCAAAATGGACCTTCGATGGTTCGGCGTCAACGGCTGGGAGGTCGCCTTCGACGGCAAACGCGTATTGATCGATTCGTGGCTGACCAGGTTTCCGACCATCGACCCGGACGGCGCATTCCTCGAATCGACCCCGCTGACCGTGGACCATGCCGTGGTGGACCAACACATCCACGGCGTCGACCTCATCCTGATCACGCACGGACACTTCGACCACATCGCCGACATCCCGTACATACTGTCGCGATTCCCCGACGCACGGGTGGTGGGCACGCGGCGGTGAACTACTCCAATTCGACGGATTCACCGTCGAGGTGATCCCCAGCCTGCACAGTCTCGACGAGAACCACCGCTACCTGTTCCCGGGAACGACGACCACCCGCCCCCAACCACCCCGCACGATCGCCGACCTGATCGAAGGCGGAACCCTCGCCTACCAGGTCACGATCGGGGACCGACTGCGGGTGTTCAACACCGGTGCCGCGAACCTGATCGAACGAGCCTGTACCGGACTGCGTCCCGATGTCGCGATCCTGTCCTACACCCGCGCCCCGAGGACCTCCCACTACCTGGAGCACGCATTGGAACTGCTGGACCTGTTCCGCGCCGTGGCCGAGGAGTACGGCTCTGGGGAATCAGCGAGCCAGATCTGAGCTACCGGCTCCAGGACCTCAACGTCCACGACGGAGCATGGACGAGCGCCAACCCGATACGCGACGGCATCCTCCCCGGACGGGCGTACGCCACAGCCGGGAAGGCCCCGGTGGTGACCAACTACGCCGGGGAGCCCGTCGACTCCGGTGGGGACTGTGTCGCGGTGTTGACCGTCGCGGGCGGCTCCATCGGTTACCGGCCGATGCTGGGCACGGAGGGCCCCTCGGAGGCGATGTCCGAGTTCAGCGACAGCCTCAAGGCCGACGACCGGATCGTCAGGCCGGTCGCGGACCTGGCCGAGGACATCCGGGAGATGTTCTTCGCCGACGGTCTGATCCCCGGCATGGGGGCGAGCATCTTCAAGGCCGCACCCCCGATCTGACAGGAGCTGAACCTCCGGCTGTGTGCCGACGGCTCGGTCCGCAAGGTGTCCGAACGGCCCATCCTGCGGGCGAGCTGGATGCCGGACCACTACCTGTAACACAACGATCGAGCGATGGATTTGGAGGGCAACTACTCCGGAAGCAGCCAGCCGGTGATGACCGGGGACTTCCACGCCTTCAGCAAGACCCCGGTCCGCCTCGACACGCCGTACAACCAGTGCGGACCGACGTCGGGGCGCAACGGGAACCCCTGGGCTATCGCACCACTGTCCAGCCCTGGGGTGAACCCCGACGAGGCACGGTTCTGCTTGGATCCGAACCTGCCCTCTGACCCCTCGCACAGCAGTCCCTGAAAGCACTAAAATCACTCTCCGTAGCGCACCGTGCGCTGCGGGGAGTACCGCCTGTGAGAACCCACTGTGCCCACCCTGAACCCGTCAGCCCCATCTCGACCGGCAACCAGCTCGGCCTCGCCACACCGTCGGCCGTCGTGTCGGTGGAGCAGGCCGGGCATCGCCACTTCCGTTTCCGAGAGGGCATGTGCTGACATGAACCGGGAAGGTCTCTGATGGCTCTCGGCCTACTGCTCGCTGTCTTCCTTCCCGCCATGGTGGTGTGGCTGGGATTGGCGTTGCTCCCGTGGCGGCCGTTACCGCTGCGAGCGTTCCTGCTCGGACTGCAGGTCGTCGCCACGATCGTCGCGGCCATCCTGTTGCCCGCCAGGTGGGAGGTGTGGCTGTTCTTCCTCGGCCTCGGGGGATTCGTGGCGCTGTTGCGTGGCTACGCGGCCTTCCTCGAAGTGCGGGACACACGGCGGGCCCGGCACGATACCTGACCCTCGATCCGCCCCTGGCGACCGTTCGGCTCGAGCCGGAGCAGGACGGCCGAGAGTTATCCGTTTCGGGCCGGTCGCTATGCGTGGTTCCCCGCCGGTATGCGGAAAACGGTCTCGTGACACGCAGGCTCTGCGCAAAGAGCCGTATCGCGATCACGAAAGGACCGCTGACCGATGAGCATTGAGCCCGGCCGGGACGCCGCGATCACCAGCGTGGTTCGGTCGAGTGACGAGATGGGCGGAACCCTGCGGCTGGCCCGCACCGACGACTTCGACTCGCTGGATCCCGGAAACACCTACTACGCCTACACCTGGAACTTCCTCCGGTTCATCGGCCGCACCCTGGTCACCTTCGACACCGCGCCGGGTAAAGCCGGTCAACGTCTGGTGCCCGACCTGGCCGAGTCGCTCGGCGAGTCGTCCGACGGAGGCCGGACCTGGACCTACCGGCTGCGTGAAGGTCTTCGTTTCGAGGACGGCAGCCCGGTGACCGCCGCCGACGTGAAATACGCGATCGCCCGGAGCAACTACGGCTCCGACGTCCTCGGCAGCAGCCCCATGTACTTCCGGCACCTGCTCGGCACCGACTACCAAGGGCCGTGGCGGGAACCGGACGTCGACGGTCCGGTCACGTTGGAGACCCCGGACGAACGCACGCTGGTGTTCCGGCTGCAGCGGCCCTTCGCCGCGCTGGACCTGCTCGCCACGATGCCGAGCACGACCCCCGTCCCACCTTCGGCGGATACGGGTGCCGACTACCGGCTGCGCCCGGTCCTCGGCGGACCATTCCGGTAACAACGATGGATCGTCGTCCCAGCCGATCTCGAACAGCTCCCGGCTGCTGAGGAACGGACGCAGCGTCTCGGGGTCCTGATGGCCCGAGTCCACCACGGCGCGGTGCACGGCGTCCCGGCCGAGCCGGTGCAACACCATGTCGGCGGCCGTGTTGTCGCTCATCGCGATCATCTTGTGCGCGACCTCCCGCACCGTGGCCCGGGCGCCGTCGGGAAGGTCCTGCATCTCCCCCGTCGGCAGGCTACGCAGCTGCGGGAGCAGGGTGAGTTCCTCGTCCCACCGTACCGTCCCGGCTTCGATCGACCGGGCGAGCGCGCGCAGGTGGTAGAGCTTGTAGGCCGAGCCAGTCGGCTGACCGCTCGTACAGGTCGACCCAGCGGTCATCGACCAGCCGGGCGACCAACGCCGTGCTGGTCACCCCGGGAATGTCGAGCGCCGTGTCGAGTTCGGCCCAGTCACGAAGGGGCGGCACCACCAGTTCGGGCCCCAGCCCCAGCCCGCGGATGAGACCGGAACTGTCGATCACGATGGACAGCGTGAAGCGGTCGCCGGTGGGGCCAATCAGCGTGGCTCAACCTTTGTGTGCCACCGGGGTGTAGGACTCCACGGTGAACGGGCCGCGCGCACGCCACGAGTCCAGCAGCGCGGGCAAGTCGTCCCCGTGTTTGTCCACAAAGGCGGCGACGAAATGGTCTCGGGGGTCCTCGGCGAGTCCTGGGCCGGGTTCGGCGAGCATCTCGACCGCCCAGCGCATACGGCTTTCCACGAGCGGGCGTTGCGCGGCCGTCGCATCCGCCTCGCCGGTCTCGGTAGTGGTCAACATCGGCTCCTCGGTCGGGATGGGTGGTCAGCTCCGGCGCACGCCGATGGCCGCGCACGGACACAGTTCAGCGCACAGCAGGACGTCCTCGTGCAGACGAGGCGGCGGGCGGCTTTCGAGCAATTCGACGGTGCCGTCAGAATCGCGTTGGGAGAACGCCTCGGGTGCGGTCATCGCGCATCGGCCGACACCACAGCAGGCGTCCCGGTCCACCGTCACGAGCAGTTCGGCCATGCCACTCACCACGTCACCGGCAACGCCGCGAGTCCGTAGCTGGACACCTCGTGTCGGAATTCCAGTTCCTGGAACGGGACGGCGAGGCGGGCCTGGGGCAGCAGGCGCAGCATGCCGTACAACATCTCCTCGAGTTCGATCTTGGCCAGCTACGACGGCACCGACGTCTGTTGCGCCACGTCCACTACTCACCATCCATTGTCGACATCGCATTGACCTCGATCACGATAGGCCGCCCCGGGACGTCGACGTGACCGCTCCTTCACACGTGTCGGTGAACGAGATCCTCATCCGCCCGACCGACCAACCCTGATCGGTATCCGCTCCCACGCCTGTCCACGCCCCGGACGTCGAGCGGACGACGTCCGGTGTGGGTGTCCCGTCCCCGGCACCGGAATCACCCGGCAGGTGGTTGTCGGCCTCGCTGGACGAGTCGACCGGGCTCGATCGGCGGTAGGCTGCGCGGCACTGCGAAGGCGGAAGGGATGCCGTGTCGGAACGGGTGCCGGAACTCGAGGTGGGTCTCTCGCAGACGGCCGGATGGCGGGAAAGCGTGGGACATGAATTCCGCGTGCGGACACGGAGGCCGGGTTTCGTGGTTGGCATCGCCACGGTCCTGGCGGCGTTGATCGGGTATCTGAGTCTGCACGGATGGCTGTCCACGTCCACCGACCGGACCACGGTCGGCCTCACCGGGCAGGCGACCGCGATCGCCGATTCGCTGCACGCGGTCGCCTCCGAGCTCGGCGCCGAGGTCACCGTCGTTCCGTACCGCGATCCCGAGCGCGCACGCCGGGAGGTCTCCGACGGCAGTCTGGACGTCCTCGTCTCCGGGAGTACGTCGAGGCTACGAATACTTTCCGGGTCCTCAGTGGACCCATTAGTCCGTGCGGCGCTCACCGGTATCTCCCGTGATGTGGTGTTGGACGCGAAACTCGCCGAGGCCGGACTCGATCCCACGGACGTGCGCCGGGAACTCGACGCGACGGACGTGCGGGTGACCGTGTCGGAGTCCACGTCGCATCGGCAGCGGCCCGCGCTCGCGGTGATCTTGCCGTTCGCGGTGTTCACCGCGATCGCGACGCACGGAACCCACGCGGCACGACGGGTGCTCGCCTGGGTGTCCGAACAGTGTTCCGCGCCGTCCCGGCAGGCACTGTTCGGCATGCTCGGCGGGGCGGGTCTGGCCGGACTGGCCCAGTTCGCGGCCGTCGGCGCGGTCTCCGTCGGAGCGTTCTCGGCGGCCGGAGTTCCGGTCGACGCCGGTGTCGGCGTCCTGTCGGAGGCCCTGGCGTGGGGTCTGCTGTGGTACGCGCTGGGTTTCGCCCTGTACTCGACGGTTCTGACGACGGCGTGGCTTCGCCGCGACGCGGGTCCGCGGCCGAATCCCCTCACCGCGATGCCGTGGCTGCTCGGGGTGTTCACCGCGAGTGTGGTGGTGCTCCGCCTGCCGGAGGATGCGACGTCGCTGGTGTTGTCGTCGCTACCGTTGCTGTCCCCGACGACACTGCCGGGCCGCATCGTCATGGACATCGCGTCCCCTACCGAGATCATGGCAGCGGTCCTGCTCCTGACCGCGGCCATCGCCGTAGCACTGTGGTTGCTCGACCGAACCCGGCGTCCGGAGCCCCATCCCCACGTCGAGCTCGGCGGATAGCCGCCAGCGAACGTACCCACCGAAAACGGGCCCGTCTCGGTGCCTCCACGGACCCTCACCGCGTGTGTGCCGGGTGAGCTAGGGAGCGGGGCTGACGTAGCAGTAGGCAGGTACGAGGCCGTGGCCTGAGTCGTGGTCGGTCGTTCCGATCCTGCGCCATCCGAGACGTTCGTAGAGACGGATCGCGGCCTGGTCCTTCTCCATGGCGTCCAGCACGAGGCGTAGCCCTGCACTGGCTGCGTGGTCCATGGCAGCACGGGTGAGGAGTTCACCGGCTCGATGCCTGCGTGCTTCTGGGTGAACGAACAGTCGGCCCAACACCGCGATGTCCACGGCTGCACCCTCGACTGTCTCGCGGAACATGACGGCCGCTGCATCGGTGTCTGTGGGTTCGGTGAGGCAGATGTGACCGATCACCTCGCCGGCCAGTTCGGCAACCCACGCATTCATCAGCCCGGCCGGTCTGAGCCACGCGTCCGGATCGGCGACGCCCTCGACGGGATAGCCGTCCACCTCGTGCACGGCTATCAAGGCGGCGGCGCACGCGGGGAAGTCGTCCTCGGTGCGGGGGCGCACAACGGGCGTCGGCTGTTGGTACGGCTGGAACATCAGTCCTCCACGGGCATGGTGTAGTCCAGGCCGTTCAGGTCGGCGCGCATGACGAACCTGGTCACCACGAACGGGCGGTCGAGATGGTCGATACCGGTGTGCAGGACGTCCAGCACCGGGACGCCGTCGGGGAAGGACAACCCCGTGGCTTCCTCGTGCGTGGGCATCCGAGCGGACACCTCTTCACGGATGCGGGTGATCGGGTGCCCGAGTTCCTCGAACCGCGCGTACAGGCTGCCCTTGCCCATGTTCGCCGACGTGGCCAGCACCGAACCTTCGGCGATCTCCCACGGGATGTAGGTGACGCCGACCTGAACGGGCTCGTCGTCGGCGTAGTACCAGTTCTCCCGCCGCACCACGGACGGCTCGGTCGGGTCAACGCCCAGCCGTTCGGCGACGTCCTTGGGCGGCTGAACACGCTCGATCGACGTGCAATCCACGCGGGCCGTGCGGCCCTGCTTGGCCACCTCAGCGCGGTAAGGCGACAAACCCGTCTCATTGCGGAGCCGGTGCGAGTAGCGCTCACTGCCGAAACGAAGAAGGCGCCGCTTCTCGCGGACGAACACACCCTTGCCGTGGTGCGCGATGACCAAACCCTCGTCCGTGAGCAGGCGGATGGCCTCACGGGCGGTATTGCGGGCCACCCCGTACTTGGCAGCCAACGCACGCTCAGACGGCAGCTTGGCGCCAGGAGGCAAGTCACCCGAGGCGATTGCGCTGCGCAGCTCGCTTGCCACCTGACGGCTCGGGAGCTGCGTTCCGTCGCTGGAACGGCCCTGAGAACTCTTCATCGAGGTCAGTGTACTGGCTCAAGCCACTTTACCCAGAGAGCGTGATCACGGACGTCTCAAACCGGTTCTCGTAACGGTCCACCGACATGGAACACATACGACCTGGAGGAATGGATGGAGCAGCATGACCCCATATGGAGTGGGTCCGGCGAAAATGTGGCGTTCATAGTGCCATGTCGAGATGAGCGCGGGCGAAGGCAGCAGCTCACCATAAAGTTGTCGGGCGACCGAGTGTTGGTGGTAGATCCACGCCAGCAGGGCTGGTTACTCACACCGTTACAGGCAGGTCGGCTACGTCGCGCCCTTCAGGAAGTGGTGCTGAGGTGAACGGGTTCGATTTCGACGACGAAGCCGGCATCGAGGCAATCATCCGCAGCCGTGAAGCCGGATTCCGGTTCACACACATGGGTTCAGCTGACGAAGTGGTGGCCATACACGGAGAACGACGTCACGCGGGTGCCGTCGATGCCTTCTTGGTCCGGGCGGTGGACGAAGCCTACGCTGCCCGGTTCCGCACCAGTGACTACGGCAGTGGAATGCCTCTGTGGCAGCGTTCCGGCGAGGCAGCCGACGTAATCAACGATCTCCTAGATCTGCCGCCGCATGACTCCCCCGGCGCGCCGAAGCGTCCGTTGCACGGACCGGGTACCGACGCAGGCAACCTGTGGTTTCCCGGCTTACCGTGAGAACCGGCGTAGATACGATCGCTCACCGCCGCGGAACACGGTACCCGCATGCTGTATCACGTCCGCACCCATTCACCGATGATCCGGCATGGGGTCGAGCACCTATCGGTCCCGCTGCCAACACATCAGCCACTGACCAACACAGAGGACCATCGGCGCGGCCGTAGCATCACGGTCCTAGCCTGCCTCGCACGTGGGAACCACTGCCGTGAACACCGGACAGCGCACGGAAAACCGTGGCCGTGAGTCCGGTCCCACCGAGCTCAGACAGTGCTGGGGTGCCACGGCCCAGCTCATGTACACACCACGGGTGCTCGGCGTGCCCCGAAGTCGCCGAGCACCCGTCAGCGCTTGTACCCGGGCACCGGGCGGAACCGCACGGGCAGCGACGTCAGATGGCGGTTCCACAGCGACGGAGTGAACGTCAGCTCATCGACGGGCACCGTGACCGCGACGTCGTCCAGCGAGTCCAGCGCCGTCTCCACCGAGATACGGGCGATGAGCCGCGCCGCCCGCTGGGCGGGGCAAGCGTGTGAGCCGGCGCTGAACGACAGGTACGCGCGGTTGCCGATCTCCAGCCACGGGTCGTTGCTGTGTACCCGGAAATCCGCGTTCCCCGCCGCGAAACTGAGGATGACCGCGTCTCCCCTGCTGATCCGCTGACCGGCCAGCTCGCAATCGGCCGCGGCGTATCGGCCCATCAGGTTCGCCACGGGCGGGTCCCGCCACAGCACCTCGTCGAGAGCTTCGTCGACCCCCAGCCGACCACCGCGCAACCGAGCGGTGAACCGGTGGTCGGTCAGCATCAGCTGCAACGCCAAGGCGATCCAGATACCGGTCACCTCGTACCCCATGCCGATGATCATCATCATGGCGTGAAGTACTTCGTCCTCGCTGTGCATGTTGGGGTGCCGCACCAGCATCGACGTCATGTCGTTGCGCGGCTCGGCCCGCCTCTTGCGCACTAGGTCGACCAACAGCCGCTGCATCGAATCGTCGGCGAAATACGACTCGATGCCCGCCAGCAGCGTTCCCCTCAGCTTCTCGCGGTCCTCGGCGCTCACCCCGAGCAGGCTCAACATCACCAGCATGGGGATGGCGGCGGAGTACTCCGTCACCAGGTCGGCCTCGCCACGCGTGGAGAACGCGTCGATCAGGCCGAGACACTCACGCTCGATGATGCGTCGAAGCTGATACTCGTCGAGGGCGTCGAAACCCTCCTCCACGGGGGACCGCAACCTACGGTGCCGTTCCCCGTCGGCGTAGACGGCGTTGTCCAATGGGGACAACAATGCCGCCAACGGTGCGTCCGGCGGGATGACACCATTGGTGTATTCACGCCACGTCCGCGGGTCGTGGGAGAACAACCGTTCGTTGCGCGCGACCTGGCAGATCTCCGCATGCCCCATGACGAGCCAACCGTTGACACGGGGCATCAATTCCACGGGCGCGACCGGACCCCAACGGGCCTGCAACTCGTCGTAGATGCCCTGTGGGCTCATCGAACTGGCGAGCCGGGACAGTGGCATCAGGCCGGTCATCTCGGCCAGTGTCCGAAGCTGCCCGCTTCTGTTCATGCCACCTCCGAGTTCTTGCGCACCTCGATGGCGTACTCGACGAGGCGCATCAACGTCTTCAGCGACGAATCGCGGTCACGCGCGTCGCAGTAGACGATCGGTGTCTCCGGCAGGAGATCCAACGCCTCCCGAAGCTGCTCGGTGTCGTAATGGGGCGAACCCGGGAACTGGTTGACCGCCACCGCGAACGGCACCTGCGTGTGCAACTCCAACTGGTCGAACACTTCGAAGCTGTCCTCCAGCCTACGCGTGTCCACCATCACGAGCGCGCCCACCGCGCCGTCGGCCAACCCCTCCCACAGGTTCCAGAAACGTTTCTGGCCCGGCGTGCCGAACAGATACAGCACGATCTCGGGATTGAGGGTGATCCGACCGAAGTCCATCGCCACCGTGGTGGTGCGTTTATCGTCGAGCCCGGCCAGCGAGTCGACGCCGACGCTCGCCGCGGTCATGGTCTCCTCGGTGCGAAGCGGTGGGATCTCGCTGACCGACCCGATCAACGTCGTCTTGCCCACACCGAACGCGCCGACGACCAGGATCTTGACCGACTGGATGACGGTCGAGGCCACGTAACGTTCAGAGCTTTCGAAGCCCATTCAGTACTTTCTCCAGCAATTCGATTTCGGGCATGACGAGCCGTTGCGGGGTGGAGCGCACCACGAGATGCCCGGAGTCGACCAGGTCCGACACGAGCACCACGACCACGCTGACCGGTAGGCCAAGGTGGACAGCGGCTTCGGCAACGGACAACATCCCGCGGCACAGATCCACCAGCGACCGTTTCTCCCGACTCATCGCCGTCGGAAGCTGTGCCTCGGGATTGGCGACCAGCAGTGTCTCCGGGCGCAATGTGTTACGCGACGGGTGAGCTCGGCCGCCTGTGATGACATACGGCCGTACCGGTCTGTCCTGGTATTCGTCGGAGTGGTCCATGATCAGCGCGTACGGGTCGGCGTACTGAGGGTCCGCTCACCGATCTGGAGTACTTGGAGCTGCATCTGCTGTGCGATGAGGCCGGGATCGATCACCGGTTCGGTGACGACGGCGAGCCGCGAGCCGTCGCCCGCCCCCCGCACGAACAGGAATCCGCCGTCGAATTCCACCATCACCTGCTTGGGATCGCCGCCCGCACCGAACTCGTCACCGACGCCTCTGCCGAGCGAGGTCAGCCCCGCACAGGTGGCGGCGAGCTTGTCTGCGATGTCGGCGTTGGTCTGTTCGGTCTTCACCTTCAGCAGACCGTCGGAGGTGAGCACGATCGCGTGTCGCACACCGCGCACACTCCTGATCTGCTCCAACATCCAACTGTTGTCACCGGCATGGGCAACCATTACTCCTCCGGAATGTCACGGCGATCGGAACCCGAGTTCGGTGTCGTACCGGTCGTATCGGTCACGACACTGTCCGAACCGAGAAACGCACTCATCCACTGTCCTGCTTGTTCCGCGGCCTTTTCGGGGTCGACGGAAATGGCGGGGAGATCCATGGTGATTTCGTTGCTGTTCTCCATGATCGCCTCCCCTCGACGCGATTTACGACGCGGCAGATTCGGCAGACCGCCACTGGAGGAAACAGGGGAGTCCGAGGAATCCGAGAGAACCGAGGAAACCGTCGTCTCCCGCGGCTGCTCACGCGGGGTGGGCGACGGGGCGGCCTGCGGCGTGGACTCGGCCGGGGCCGGAGGCGACGGACGCGGAACGGGGTCGAGGACCTTGGCCGCCCCCTGCTGCCCCTGTTGACGGGTCAACGCCAACTGTCCACTCATCGTGGCGTGGTCCGGGGGCAACGGTTCGGTCAATTCGGACGGAACCATCACAATCGCGCGCACACCGCCGTAAACGGACTCGCCGAGATCGACGCGGAACCCGTAAGCACGCGCGTAGGTGCCGACGGACGGCAGACCGGTCTGAGGCACCTCACCGAGCAGGAACAGGTCGACGGGCTTCTCACCCGAGGCGATGGCACGCGCCTGCTCCAGCCTCCTGTCGTCCATGCCCACACCACAGTCGTCGATCTCGATGACCGCACCACGCTGCACGTTTCTGAGCGTGACGAGCACATTGGTGGTGGGCGGCGACGACTGGGCGGCGTTGGCGAGCAGTTCGGCGACGATGTGGACGAGCGGCTCCACCGCCCTGGCGGACACGGCGATCGCCGGGTCGCCCGAGGCCTCGACACGCTGGTAGGCGGTGATCCGGCCCGCCGCGCCACGCACGATCTCGGACAGGGGTAGCGGCTCGCTCCACTGCTGGCCGGGGCGTTCCCCGCACAGCGCGGCGAGCGACTGCGCGTAACGCGCCTGCTGAGCCGCGGCGTGGTCCACGCGCATGCTGGTCTCCAGCACGTCGGGGTCGTTGGGGTGCCGGTTGACCATCCGCCCGGCCTCTTCCTGCATCCGATGCGCTGTGGTCTGGACCCTTCGGGCCAGCGACACTACGGCGGCGTGGACGGTGCTGCGCTGAGCGCTGTAGGTGTCGTTGATCCTGGAGACCAGGGCCTTCACGCGCTCGTACTCCTCCACCGCCTCGGGGCGGGACGGAGCGTCCGGCAAACTCGCCGGCGATTTGTTGTTCAACGACTCCAGGTACCACACGAAGGTGCTGTGGACCTCGCGTAACGCCGCGTGCTCGTTCTCGAGCACGGCACGGGATTCGGCTGCCTTCTTGGCCGCACGTTCCGTCAGGACGACGTGAGCCACCGCTGCGGCCAGCGCGATCGCGCCCGGGAACAGCCACAGCAGTCCACCATTGTCACCGACGGCGAGAACAATCGAGGCGACGACCACGTAGACGGCGGCGAGCGCCCCACACGACCAGGCAATGGTCTGTTGTCCACGCGGTGAGGTCGGCGAAGATTCCATAATCACCCAGAGCTCGAACGGGCCTGCCAGGAAACGTTTCAACGCACCGCTTCAGGGCGCGTTGAGAAGCCGGTCGATTCCAGTGCACCTCCACACGAATCATGTATGAGAGAACCGGCCGAACGAGTATGGCCTACCCCTGTCCCCCGCTTAGCGTAGTGGATCTTCCTGCGCTTCGTACAGACCTCTGTTCGTTCCGTGGCGTGTCAACCGCTTCCGCTCCGAAAAGACGTCGAGAATGGACGGGAACCACCCCGAACAGTGCCGCAGGAAGTGAACGGGGGCACACATGGAAGTCCGGCTCGACGAACCGTGGCCGACGACCGTGGCGGAAGCCATGGCCCTGCAGGAACGGTTGCGACACCGCGTGAGCACGGCCGATGCGCCGTCGACGGCCGCACGCATGGTCGCCGGTGTGGACGTGGCCTACGACCGGGATTCGTCCCGGCTCGTCGCCGCCGTGGTCGTGCTCGACTACGCCACCCTGGAGCCGGTGGAGACTTCCACCGCACTGTCCACGGCGACGTTTCCATACGAACCGGGCCTGTTCGCCTTCCGGGAGCTGCCCGCGGTGGTGGAAGCCCTACGTGGACTGGACACAGAACCGGACCTGTTGGTGTGCGACGGGCACGGATTGGCACATCCACGACGTTTCGGACTGGCGTGCCACCTCGGCGTGCTCACCGGTGTGCCGACGTTCGGGGTGGCGAAAACGGCGTTCGTCGGCGAGTTCGCTCCCCCCGCGACCCGCCGGGGCTCGTGGTCGCCGCTGACCATGGGTTCCGAAGTCGTGGGAGCGGTGCTGCGCACTCGCAGCGGCGTGAAACCAGTGTTCGTATCGGTCGGACACCGAATCAGCCTGAATACCGCCCGGAATCACACCTTGACTTTGTGTGAGCGATACCGGCTGCCCGAGACGACTCGGCACGCCGATCACCTGTCCCGCACTGTCCTGGCCGAGAACACAGGACCCGGCAGCATCGAGTGAAGGGCAGGTGAAGGGGCGCGTGAGCCGCCCCGCCTCTCCCACGAACCGCGCTCCCCTACCCGGACGTCTCGTTCTCCGTCGATTGTCGCCGCCCGACCCCGGGTATCCGGGCGGCGTACCGAGGCGGGAAAGGAGCACTCGATGGGCCGTAGGCATCCCCGGACCGTGGTCGTCACGGGAGCGAGTGCCGGCATCGGACGCGCGGCGGCGCGGGCGTTCGGCCGTCGCGGTGATCGCGTGGCGTTGCTCGCTCGCGGACGAGAGGGGCTCGACGCTGCCGCAAGCGACGTGGAAGCCACGGGCGGGCGGGCGCTGCCACTGGTCGTGGACATGGCCGACCAACGGCAAGTGGACGAGGCGGCGGCCGTGATCGAGGACGAATTCGGCCCCCTAGACGTGTGGGTCAACAACGCCTTCGCCGCGGTGTTCGCCCCGTTCTCCGAGGTCGAACCCGAGGAGTTCCGGCGAGTTACCGAGGTGTCCTACCTCGGTTACGTCCACGGCACCCGCGCGGCGCTGGCGCGGATGCGACCCCGAGACGCGGGCACGATCGTGCAGGTCGGCTCGGCCCTGGGGCACCGGGGAATCCCACTGCAATCGGCCTACTGCGGCGCCAAACACGCCATCACCGGCTTCACCGAGTCGCTGCGCTGCGAACTACTGCACGAGAAATCCCGCGTGAATCTCACCATGGTGACGTTGCCGGGCGTGAACACGCCCCAGTTCGACTGGTCGCTGTCCCGCATGCCCCGACGCGCACAGCCCGTGTCACCGATCTACCAGCCCGAGGTGGCCGCCTCCGCGATCACCTACGCCGCCGACCATCCCGAACGACGCAACTACTGGGTCGGTGGCAGCACCGTGTTCACACTGCTCGCCAACAAGGTCGCACCCGGCCTCGTGGACCGCTACCTGGCGCGCACCGGCTACGCCTCCCAACAGACCGACCAAGCACAACGCCCCGGCAGCCCGGTGAACCTGTGGGAACCCGTGGACGGCGGGAACGGAAAGGACTTCGGCGCGCACGGGCGGTTCGACCGAACGGCCAAGGTCTCCAGCCCTCAGCTGTGGGCCTCCCGCAACCACGGCCGAATCGCCGCCCTCGGTGCTCTGACCGCGCTGACACTCGTACGCGCCTTCCGCAGGAACAGGCCCCGAGGTTGAACGCCACCCGTCCGGGTAGCCGAGTCGGGACCCGGCTCACGTGCGCGATGGGAGGCACACATGACCGAGACGGTCGGCGACTACGTACTCCGGCGACTCCGCGACTGGGGTGTCGAGCAGGTGTTCGGCTACCCCGGTGACGGCATCAACGGCCTCGTCTCCGCATTCGGCGAAGCGGACAACCAGCCCAGGTTCGTCCAGTCCAGGCACGAGGAGATGTCGGCCTTCCAAGCCGTCGGATACGCCAAGTTCAGCGGCAGTGTGGGCGTCTGCATGGCCACCTCCGGGCCGGGTGCCATTCACCTGCTCAACGGCCTGTACGACGCCAAACTCGACCACGTTCCCGTCGTCGCCATCGTCGGACAGACCTCGCGCAGCGCGATGGGAGGCAGTTACCAGCAAGAAATCGACCTGCAGTCACTGCTGAAGGACGTCGCGTCCGAATACCTCGTGGAGGTCAACGTCGCGCAGCAGCTGCCCAACGCCCTCGACCGCGCTTTCCGCACTGCGCAGTCACGTCGGGCACCGACAGCGCTGATCATCCCGGCGGACCTGCAGGAACAGGAGTACACACCACCGCGACACGCGTTCAAACAAGTGCCCTCCAGCCCGCCGAGCACACCGAGGACGGTGATGCTCCCGCCGGAGGACGAGATAGCCAAGGCGGCGGAACTGCTCAACGCGGGCGACAAGGTGGCCATCCTCGCCGGGCAGGGCGCCCGCAACGCTACCGAAGAGCTGATGCGCGTCGCCGACGTCACCGGCGCCGGGGTGGCGAAAGCCCTGCTGGGCAAGGACGTGCTCTCGGACGAACTCCCGTACGTCACCGGCTCGATCGGCCTGCTCGGCACCCGCCCCAGCTACGAGCTCATGCGTGACTGCGACACACTGCTGATCGTCGGCTCCAACCTGCCGTACTCGCAGTTCCTCCCCGATTTCGGGCAAGCCCGCGCCGTGCAGATCGACATCGACGGCAGCATGATCGGCATGCGTTATCCGACCGAGGTGAACCTCGTCGGTGAGGCCAAGGCGACGTTGCGTTCGTTGTTACCACTGTTGGAACGCAAGATCGACACCTCGTGGCGCGAGACGGTGGAACGCAACGTCGCCGACTGGTGGAACACTCTGCGTGACCAGGCCATGCTCGACGCCGAACCGATCAACCCCATGCGCGTGGTGCACGAGCTGTCGGAAAGGCTCCCCGACGACGCGCTCATCACCGCCGACTCGGGGTCGTCGACGAACTGGTACGCCCGCAACCTGAGGATGCGGGGGCGGATGCGCGGCTCGCTGTCGGGCACGCTCGCCACGATGGGCGCCGGCGTGCCGTACGCGATCGGGGCGAAGTTCGCGTATCCCGAACGACCGGTCGTGGCGCTCGTCGGCGACGGCGCCATGCAGATGAACGGCCTGGCCGAGCTCGCCACCATCGCCCGATACCGGCAACAGTGGCCGGACCCGAGACTGGTGGTGTGCGTGTTCAACAACCACGACCTCAACCAGGTCACATGGGAGTTGCGCGCCATGGGCGGGACGCCGAAGTTCGAGGAATCGCAGAACCTGCCCGAAGTGCCCTACGCCGAGTTCGCCAAGCTGGTGGGACTTCACGGCATCACCGTGGACGACCCGGCCGACCTGGGGCGGGTATGGGACGAGGCGCTGGCCGCCGACCGCCCGGTCGTGCTCGACGTGCACTGTGATCCCGAGCTCCCCCCGATTCCGCCGCACGCCACGTTCGATCAGGTCAAGTCGATGACCGAGGCACTGCTCAAAGGCGACCCGAACGCCTGGCGCGTCCTGGCCCAAGGTGTGAAGACGAAGGCCCAAGAGGTGCTGCCGGGGTCGCGGTGAGACGGTCTACGCGCATTTCGCCCACAAACACGTTGAAGGCCACCTTCCCGCCCCCCAGGCGGCGAAGGTGGCCTTTCGTCTCCGCGGTTTTCGAACGCTGCGGTGTTTTCCGGCGTTTCCAGCCGTTTCCGGCAGAGCCTTTAGCGCTCCGACAGCGGCTTGTAGTCGCGCTGCTTTTCTCCGGTGTAGATCTGCCGCGGGCGGCCGATCTTGGTGGCCGGGTCCGACATCATCTCGCGCCAGTGCGCGATCCAGCCGGGCAGACGTCCCAGAGCGAACAGCACGGTGAAGAACTGTGTCGGGAAGCCCATGGCCCGGTAGATCAGGCCGGTGTAGAAGTCGACGTTCGGGTAGAGCTTGCGCTCGATGAAGTAGTCATCGGACAGCGCCCGCTCCTCCAGCCGCTTGGCGATGTCGAGCAGCTCGTCACCACCGCTGATCTTGGACAGGACCTCGTCCGCCGTCTGCTTGATGATCTTCGCGCGCGGGTCGTAGTTCTTGTAGACCCGGTGCCCGAAGCCCATCAGGCGGACACCGTCCTCCTTGTTCTTGACCCGGCTGACGAACTTGTCCACGTCGCCGCCGTCGGTCTTGATGCTCTCCAGCATCTCCAGCACGGCGCTGTTGGCACCGCCGTGCAGCGGGCCGAACAGGGCCATTATTCCCGCCGAGATGCTCGCGAACAGGTTCGCCTCCGACGAGCCCACCAGCCGCACGGTGGACGTGGAGCAGTTCTGTTCGTGATCGGCGTGCAGGATGAACAGCAGATCGAGCGCCTTCGCCATCGTCGGGTCGAGCTCGTACGGCTCGGCGGGCAGTCCGAAGGTCATCCGCAGGAAGTTCTCGACCAGACCCAGCGAGTTGTCCGGGTACAAGAAGGGCTGACCGATCGACTTCTTGTAGGCGTAGGCCGCGATCGTCGGCACCTTCGCCAGCAACCGGATGGTGGACAGCTCCACGCTCTCGGAGTCGAACGGGTTGAGCGAGTCCTGGTAGAAGGTCGACAGCGCCGACACCGCGCTGGACAGCACCGGCATCGGGTGCGCGTCCCGCGGGAAGCCGTCGAAGAACCGCTTCAGGTCCTCGTGCAGCAGCGTGTGCCTGTTGATCCGGGAGGAGAACTTCTCCAGCTGCTCCTTCGTGGGCAGCTCACCGTAGATCAGCAGATACGACACCTCGATGAACGTCGAGTGCTGCGCGAGCTGTTCGATCGGGTAGCCGCGGTAACGCAGGACTCCTTGTTCACCGTCGATGTACGTGATCGACGAAGACGTGGCGCCGGTGTTGACGAAACCCGGGTCGTACGTGATGTAGCCGGTTTGGGCGAGTAGCTTCCCAAGCTCAATACCGGGCGCGCCCTCCACGGCGCGAACAACGTTCAACTCGTGCTCGCCAGTCGGCAGGCGGAGTTGGATCTTCTCGCCCCCGGTCTGCGCCGCAGTCGCGTCGGACATGCACATGCCTCTCACGGTCACACGGGCCGGCTGTGACCGCAGATCATGCGGGTCACATTACTTCGCACACCGCCCCGCTGGGGTATGAATTCTCCTTAACGCTAGTCCAGAAGAGGCCTGTTACGCAGCCGTGGCGTTACCCACAGCCGACCCAATGCGACTAGGTTCACAGCCTGTTTCGGAGTTCTTCCACCGTCGGTGGCTCGGCCCCGCTACGGGACACTGTGACGGCCGCTGCATCCGCCGCGAACGCCAACATGTCGCGACAATCGTTCGCGGACAGCACTGATGTGTCCTTCACCTGGTTGCACACCAACCAGGCGAGAACGGCGCCCTGCACGGTGTCGCCGGCACCGACCGTGTCCACGACCTTCGCCGCCGCGGTGGGCACCGTCACATCGACACCCGAAGACGTGATCAACGACATGCCCTCGGACCCTTTGGTCAAGACCACTGCCTGCGGACCCTCGTCGAGCCACGAACGCGCGGTGTCCATGATGCCGTCGGGGTCGGTCACACCGGTCAGCCAACGGGCATCCTCTACCGAAAGTTTCAACAGATGCACGTAGGGCAACCACGAGAGGAACCGGGCGCGGTATCCGCCAGGATCGGTGATCATGCCGGGGCGGATGTTGGGATCGAGTGCGGTCAACACACCACGTCGACTCTCGCGACGCAACACGGCCTCGTACGCCTGCGCGCCGGGCTGCAACACCATGCCGAGTGTGCCCACGGACAACACCGTGGTCTCCTTCGGCAGCGGACCCGGGTCGGCGACCAACCGGTCCGCGGTGCCCTCGGCGTAGAAGCTGTATCGGGCGTTGGATTCCTCGTCCAACGACACCACGGCGACAGTGGTGGGCTCGGGTCCACGTTGCACCAAAGATGTGTCCACCCCGGACTCTTCCAGTCTGCGGACCAAAGCGTCGCCGAAAGCGTCGGTCGACACGCGGGATAAAAACGCCGTCGGCATACCGAGCCGGGCGGTCGCGAGAGCGACGTTGTACGGGCCACCGCCCAAGCGAGGAGCCAGCAGATTCCCGTCCTCACCTGCGGGGACGAGATCGACGAGTGCTTCACCACCGGACACAATCACGGTTGCCGATAGTAGGCTGTACCTTCCCGGTGAGTCAGCCCGGAGCATCCCGCCGCAGGCCGCCCAGCAACAACTCCGCCAGCGCGTCGAACGCCTCGGCGTCGGTGGTGCCCGCCCGCGCACCCACGACCCCCGACTGGATCGACTCGACGAGGATTCCGGCCATCTCGGCGATGGCGTCGGCATGGTCGTCGCGGAAGACCCCCTGCTCGACACCGTCGGCGATGAACTGGCGGATACGGCGCGCCGCGGCTTCGGAATTGAACGCGTAGACGGCCCGTGCGGGCTCGAACGAGGCAACATCGGCCATGAACACCGCCGACGCCCGGTCCAGCTCTGCGGAAACCCCTGCGAGATAGGTGCGCACGGCCGTCGCGGCGTCGTCGATTCCCGCCACTCGGGCTTCGATGCGCTCGGCCGCGCCCTTGAAGAAATGCGCGACGACCTTCGCCGAGAGCTGCTCCTTGCTCGGCGCCAGCGCGTACAGCGTGGTCTTGGAACAGCGCAGCTTCGCCGCCAGGTCGTCGAGGGTGAAAGCCGAAAAGCCCTCGGCGAGGAACAACTCCTCCAGTTCGACGAGCAACGCGTGCTGCCGTCGCGTGCGAGGGCCGGTCGAGTGCATGGTCACCATCGTACGTTGTAGTACTCTAAAAGGAACTTCAGTACTATCCGCAGTACACCTTCGGAGACAGTAATGCCCACAGCGTCCACGCGGCCCACAAGGCCCACCGTGCAACGTCTGCTCCCCGACACCGAGTCCGAGGACCTGCTGTCCCTCACCCGCGAGATCGCTCGCGAGGAACTGGCTCCCCTGGCCACCGAATACGAGGAGAAGGAACTCTTCCCCCGCGAACAGTTCCGCATCCTGGGTTCGGCCGGCCTGCTGGGACTTCCCTACTCGGAACGCTGGGGTGGCGGCGAGGTGCCCTACGAGGTGTACCTCCAGGTACTGGAGGAGATCGCCGCGGCGTGGATGTCGGTCGGCGTCGGCCTGTCGGTGCACACGATGTCGTGCTACGCGCTGGCCCACTACGGCAGCGACGAACAACGCGACCGCTGGTTGCCCGCCATGCTGGGCGGCGACCTTTTGGGCGCGTACGCGCTGTCGGAACCCCATGCCGGGTCGGACGCCGCCGCTCTGTCCACCCGGGCCCAGCGGGACGGCGACACCTACGTGATCAACGGGGTGAAGGCGTGGACCACCCACGGCGGACACGCCGACTACTACACGACGATGGTGCGCACGTCGGACGACGGCGGCAAAGGCATCAGCTGCCTGCTCGTGGACTCGGACACGCCAGGCATGTCGGCCGCACCGCCCGAACGGAAGATGGGCCTCACCGGGTCCACCACGGCACAGATGGTCTTCGAGGACGCCCGGGTGGGCGCCGACCAGCTCATCGGCGCCGAGGGCGAGGGCCTGAAGATCGCGCTGTCGTCACTGGCGTCCGGGCGCCTCGGCATCGCCGCGTGCTCGGTGGGATTGGCGCAAGCCGCTCTCGACGAAGCCGTCGCCTACGCCAAACAGCGCACCCAGTTCGGCAAGCCGATCATCGACTTCCAAGGGTTGGAGTTCCTGCTCGCCGACATGGCCGCCGCCGTGGAATCGGCCCGCGCGACCTATCTCGACGCCGCACGCCGAAGGGACCAGGGAATGCCCTTCCAGCGACAGTCGTCGGTGGCGAAGCTGGTGGCCACCGACGCCGCCATGAAGGTGACCACGGACGCCGTGCAGATACTCGGCGGGGCCGGATACACCCGTGACTTCCCGGTCGAGCGGTACATGCGCGAGGCGAAGGTGCCGCAGATCTTCGAGGGCACCAACCAGATCCAGCGCATGGTCATCGCGCGGGAGCTGCGCAAGTCGGCGGTGTGAGGCGGCCGCGCGAACCGAAGACTGTGCGGGGCCGGGCAGGACACGATCCTCGCCCGGCCCCGTTCGACTTCACTCGCGGGTGCCTACTCCCGGTACCTGCGCTCGGCGACGACGCCCTCGCCCGTGGACTCGTCGAAGTGATACACCTCGCGGCCTCGGACGAACACGCGCAAAGCACGGTTCATGACGTCGAGCGGGTCACCCGACCAGATCACCACATCGGCGTCCAGCCCCGGCTTGAGCGCGCCCACACGGTCGTCGAGGCCGAGTATCTGGGCGGGGTTGACGGTCAGCGTACGCAGCGCTGTCTCCGGGTCCAGACCTTCCTTGACCGCGAGCGTGGCCTGGTGGACGAGGAAGTTGATCGGGATCACCGGGTGGTCGGTGGTGATCGCCACCCGCACGCCGGCCCGGGCGAGGATGCCCGCCGCCCGTAGGGTGCGGTGACGCAGCTCGACCTTCGACCTCGTGGTGAACAGCGGCCCCAGGATCACCGGGATGTCGCGCTCGGCGAGGAAGTCGGCGACGAGGTGTCCCTCGGTGCCGTGGTTGACGACCAGCTTGTAGCCGAACTCCTCGGCCAGCCGCACGGCCGTGACGATGTCGTCGGCGCGGTGGGTGTGCTGGTCCCAGTACAACTCGCCATCGAGGACCCGGGAGAGGGTCTCCAGCGCGAGGTCGACCTCGAACGGCTTGCCCTCCGCGCGAGCGTGCTCACGTTTGGCGGCGTAGTTGCGCGCTTCGGTGAACGCCTCCCGCAGCACCGCGGCCACCCCGAGGCGCGTGGACGGGGTCTTGTCCTTACCGCCGTAGATCCGCTTGGGGTTCTCCCCAAGGGCGCTTTTGACACTGACCTGCTCGGCGAACAGCATGTCGACCACCGTGCGGCCCCAGGTCTTGACGCCGACCGTCTCCCCGCCGATGGGGTTACCGGAACCCGGCTTGATCACCACGCTGGTGACGCCGCCGGCCAACGCGTCGTCGAACCCGATCTCGTACGGGTCGATGCCGTCGATGGCCCGGAACCGGGCGCCGTTGGGGTCGGTCATCTCGTTGGTGTCGTCACCCGACCAGCCCTCGCCGTCCTCGTGGACGCCCAGGTGCGCGTGCGCGTCGATGAAACCGGGCAGTACCCAGGAGCCGGAGGCGTCGACGAGTTCGGCGTCGTCGGGCACCTCCACGTCGGCCTGCGTGCCCACCGCGACGATCTTGCCGTGGTCCATCAGCACAGTCCCGCCGTCGATCGGCTCACCGTCGACGGGCACCACGTAACCACCAATGATCGCAGTTGTCATAGTTCGTTACGCTAACGAATATCCACTTGGATTCCCCAGCTGCCCCGCCACGAGGCGCCGGGTTCCAAAGTGATGAGATCGGTTCCCGAATTCAACGCATCGGCGGGGCATGTCATGGGTTCGATCGCGATCGCCCTGCCCCGTCCCGGATAGTCCGACGGGGTAAACACCTGTACCCACCCGAAATCGGCGTCCGCCCACAGGTCCAGCGTCGTGTCGCCGTGGGACAGCAGATGGTGGTGCCTACCGTCGGCGTGCGGCGTCAGGCCACCGAACGCGGTGTCCAGGTCCAGGCCGCCCACGATCCGGCCTTCGCGCAAGTCGTAGTCGGTGCCCTCGACGTCGATCTCCTCACCGAACGGCAACTGCTCGTCGGCCACGTAGGGGCGCACGCGCAAGGCGGCCAGCGTCAACGTCAACTCGTCGGTGGGCACATCGCCGATCCGCGGATACGGGTGCACGCCCACCCCGAAACCGATGGCCTTGTCGCCCTCGTTGCGCACCTCGTGCGTGACGGCCAGCCCACGTGGGGCCAACTCGTAAAGGATCTCCGCGTGCAGGGGAACCGGCCAACCGGGCGCGGCACCGATCTCCACGGCGAGCCGGATGAACCACTCACCGTGTTCGAGCAGTTCCCATTCCTTGTCCCGCACCAACCCGTGGATGGCATTACCGCGTGCCTCCTCGGTGACCTCCAGCTCCTGCGGTTCACCGTCGAAGGCCCAGCGTGCGCCCTTCGTGCGGTTGGGCCACGGCAGCAACACCTGCCCCGCCGCCTTCGGGGGCTCCGCGTCCGCCTCGAACGTCTCCAGGTACGGCACCTTGTTGATCTCGAAAGCCCGTAGCCCCGCGCCGATCTCGGTGACCACGGCGCGAGCATTTCCCCTGGTCAGTTCGAACTGTTCCCCCGTCGGATTCGCCATGAGGCGAACGATACCGGCCTGTCGGCGGCCGGACCGATCGCCCCGGCCGCGCGTCGAGGTCGATCGTCTCCGGTGGCCTCGCACCGATCCGCCGACCACCTCGGCGGGATGCGGGCCCACCGAGCCGGTTCTACTCCAATTCAACCCCTTCGCTCGTCGCCTCGGGCTTCAAGGTGTCCACGGAGACCTGGGTGAGACAGCGCATGGTGCTCTTGGCGAAGAATTGCCGGAACGCCTCCGGGCTCGTCGTGTCCCGCGCTTGCGCCAGATACGGCTGTAGCTCCTCCTCGAAGGCGTGTATGGCGGGTTGGTTCGACATGTGTCGACCCACATCGGCCAAGGTGCCACCCGAATAGTGGATGAACCGGACGATCATGGGGCCTTCGATGAACACAGCGGTTCCGAGAAGTTTGCCGACCTCGTTTCCGGACTCGTCGTGCAGCACCGGCGAACTGACCCGACCGATGTTCGCGAAGAGTTCGGCGAGCTCGTCCTCGTAGCCCTCTTTGACCCGGTAGCTGATCGCTGCGTACGGCATGGCTCTTTCCCTTCTGTCGTCGATCACGGCTGGGCTTTCTCGAACGAGCGGGTCGAACGGTCCGCGCAAAGCCATCACCGGACCGTCGTCACGCCCACCCCAGCTGTAAGTCCACAAAGGAATCATAAAATTCCGGAAGCGATCACTCACTTCCCCGTTCTCATCGGACTCCCTTCACCGCCGTCCGGTCGGTCGAAGCGGACGACAGCCCCCTCACCGGCATCCTCACCGACCGGGCTGCTCCGGCGACTTCCGCGAACTCGCACGGACAGACGTTGCCATCGAGCCCTCGAAGCGCGCTGGTCCCGCACTCGATCCGAACACCGATCGACGATGAACGCTCGAACACCCCGGTACACGACGAAAACCGCCGCCCGATCGGCCGAAAATGCTGACCGCCATTCAGCGACTCCCGAGCCGTACGGAACCGGGGTCCGGCTCGCGTTCCAGCACAGTCCGACCATTCAGTCCTAATGAGACTGAGCTTTCCCGTCGTCGGCGCAAGCGCTCCCAGCAGGGACGATCGTCGACGACGCCGTCCCGGTCGGCCCGCTGACGGAGAACGACACCACGAGAACGGCCGCCACCTCCGCTCGAAAGCCAGTCGATTCTCGTTTCGAGTGCGTCTCTAGACCGTGCTGTCAAGCTTTTCCGTGACGTCGACCGCCAGGCCCACAGGAGACCACAGTGCACCGAACGTTGATCGTAGCTCGCATGAATCAGCAGGATTCGGACGCCGTCGCCAACGTGTTCGCCGAATCCGACAGCACCGAACTACCACACTTGGTCGGGGTGACCCGGCGGACCCTGTTCGCGTTCCACGGCTTGTACTTCCATCTCGTCGAGTCCGGCGACGACATCAACCCCAACCTGGACAAGGCACGGCAAGGAGAACTGTACGCCGACATCAACACCAAACTCGGCGCTTTCATCTCCCCCTTCGACCCGGACTGGAAGCAGCCGAAGGACGCGATGGCCGTGCCGTTCTACTCCTGGACTCCCGAATCGGGACACACCATCCACCCCGTACGCGGCCGGCACATGGGAGAGAACCGATGACCAGAGCCGACAAAACCAAGATCTCGATGACCGACGTGCCCGCGAATCGTCGGCGAGGCGGAGACCTGCGGGTCACTCTCAGCCCGAAGACGGTGGGCTCGATGTCGGGGTTCGGTGGTGTGCTCTTCCTGGATCCCGACGAGTTCGTCACCGAGCACTACCACCCCTACTCGGAGGAGTTCCTCCACGTCGTCTCCGGTGACCTCGAAATGCGTCTCGACGGCGAAACGGTACCGCTGAAGGCGGGAGACTCGCTGCTCGTGCCGATCGGGATGCGCCATCGACTCGTCAACGTCGGAACCTCACGCGCGCACGCGGTGTTCCACCTGAGTCCACTCGCTCCCCGCCCGGACCTCGGCCACGTGGACACCGAGGAAGCCCTCAACCCACTCGAAGCGCACCCCCGGGTGAGCGATTCGGCGGAGGACTCGCCACGATGACCGGAGTAGCCATCACCGGCATCGGCGTCGTCGCACCGGGCGGCGCCTCGCGAGAGGCTTTCTGGGAGCTGCTCTGCGCGGGCCGGACGGCGACACGGCGCATCACCGTGTTCGACCCGGAGCCCTTCCGCTCCCAGGTGGCCGCCGAGTGCGGAACGTTCGATCCCGCTGCGGCGGGCCTCACCTCCCAGCAGCGCAGGCGAATGGACAGGGCGGCCCAGTTCGCGGTGGCCTGCACTCGGGAGGCCGTAGCGGACAGCGGGATCGACCTGTCCTCCTCCGCCCCGGGACGAGTCGCCATCAGCATCGGAAGCGCCGTCGGCTGCACCATCGGCCTGGAACAGGAGTACGCGGTACTCTCCGACGACGGACGCCGCTGGCTGGTCGACCACGAGTACGGCGTTCCGCACCTCTACGGCTACATGGTGCCGAGCACGATCGCCGTCGAGACGGCTTGGGAGGTCGGCGCCGAGGGGCCGGTCACCCTCGTCTCCACCGGGTGCACCTCCGGACTCGACGCCGTGGGACACGGCATGCGGCTGATCGAGGACGGTGACGCCGACATCGTGATCGCCGGAGCCACCGACGCACCGTTGTCACCGATCACGTCCGCCTGCTTCGACGCGATCAAGGCCACCAGCCCCAACAACGAGGACCCCAAACACGCTTCCCGCCCTTTCGACGCCGAGCGCGACGGTTTCGTGCTCGGCGAGGGGGCCGCGGTACTGGTGCTGGAACGCAGCGAACACGCCAGGGCCAGGTCCGCTCGGATCTACGCCGAACTCGTCGGATTCGCCAGTCGCAGCAACGCGTTCCACATGACCGGGCTGAAGCCGGACGGCCGGGAGATGGCCGAGGCCATCACGGTCGCACTCGACCAAGCGCGATTGGACCCGTCCGCCGTGGACTACATCAACGCGCACGGTTCGGGGACCAAACAGAACGATCGGCACGAGACGGCGGCGTTCAAGCGCAGCCTCGGACAACACGCTTACGAGGTGCCGGTCAGCTCGATCAAGTCGATGATCGGGCACTCGCTCGGCGCGATCGGTTCGATCGAGGTCGCCGCTTGCGCACTGGCCCTGGACAGGCAGGTCGTCCCGCCGACGGCCAACCTGCACACACGCGACCCCGAATGCGACCTGGACTACGTCCCGAACAGCGCCCGGGAAGCCGGGCTGGACGTCGTGCTCAGCGTCGGCAGCGGTTTCGGTGGTTTCCAGAGCGCGATCCTGCTCGCCCGGTCGGGCCGGGACCGACCGAAGGAGGCCGCGTGACCATGACGCCGTCGGCAGCACAGTCCCCGGTGATCACCGGTATCGGTGTCCTGGCGCCGACCGGTATCGGAACGGAGCAACACTGGCGAAGCGTGCTCACGGGTAAGTCCGGGATCAGCGGGACCACCCTGTTCGACGCCACGCCCTACCCGGTGCGGCTGGCCGGACAGGTCCCCGGCTTCACCGCCGAGGAGTACGTGCCGCGCAGGCTGATCCCACAGACGGACCGCTGGTCGCACCTTGCACTCGCCGCGACCGATCAGGCACTCGCGGACGCGGGGATCGATCCGGCCGCCGAACCCGAGTACTCGATGGCCGTGGTCACCGCCAGCTCGTCCGGCGGAACGGAATTCGGCCAACACGAGATGGAACGGCTCTACGCCAAGGGCCCGCAGTGGGTCAGCGCCTACCAGTCCATCGCCTGGTTCTACGCCGCGACCACCGGGCAGATCTCGATCCGCCACGGGATGCGGGGACCGTGCGGCGTGGTCTGCGGCGAGCAGGCCGGTGGCCTCGACGCGGTCGGCCAGGCCGCCCGGCACCTCGTCCGCGACGTCGACCTCGTGGTCACCGGCGGCACCGACGCCCCGTTGTGCCCGTACGGGCTGGTGGCGCAGCTCTCCTCCGGGCACCTCTCCACGGCGTCCGAGCCCGCGACGGCATACCTGCCGTTCGACGTCGACGCCTCCGGGTTCGTCCCCGGTGAGGGCGGGGCCATCCTGCTCGCCGAACGCGCGACACACGCGGCGGCTCGAAATGCCCGGTTCTACGGCCGTATCCGGGGATATGCGGCCGGATTCGACCCGCCGCCCGGTTCGTCCCGGCCACCCGCCTTGGCGGCCACCATCCGACGCGCCCTCAACCGCGCCCGGATGTCCGTCGAGGACGTGGACGTGTTGTTCGCCGACGGCATGGGCGTACCGGAACAGGACCGCGCTGAGGCCGAGGCCATCACGGAGTTGTTCGGTCCCAAGGGCGTGCCGGTGACCGCACCGAAGACCCTCACCGGTCGCCTGTACGGCGGGGGCGCGGCCCTCGACGTGGCCACCGCCCTGCTGTCCCTGCGCGACGGCGTCATCCCCCACACCGTCGGCCCGCACAGGCTCGCCCCCGGCTGCGCCATCGACCTCGTACTCGGCGCTCCCCGGGAACAGCCACTGCGGACCGCGCTCGTCGTGGCCAGAGGCTTCGGCGGCTTCACCGCCGCCCTGATCCTCAGCGCCCCGTGAGAAGAGCCCGGTACTCGGGCTTTCGGCCGAGAAGGAGGACAGATGAGCAAATTCAGCATCGAGGACCTGAACCGCCTACTGGCTTCGGGAGCGACCGCCGGGGGCGATTCCGAGATCACCGATTCGTCGTTGGCCGAGGAGTTCACCGAACTGGGATACGACTCGTTGGCGCTGCTCGAACTCGTCAGCAAGGTCGAGCGTGAGTACGGACTGAAACTACCCGAGGACGCACTGGAGAACATGCTCACACCGAGGTCCACTGTGGACTACATCAGCGCACGGCTCGCGGAGAAGGAGGAGGCACAGGCATGACGGGACACACCGACAACGAGGTATTCATCCAAGCCCCGATCGAATACGTGTGGGACCGCACCAACGACATCGAGGATTGGCCCAACCTGTTCAGCGAGTACTCGGCCGCCGAGATCCTCGACCGGGACGACGACACGATCCGTTTCCGTCTGGCACTCCAGCCCGACGAGAACGGGAAGGTGTGGAGTTGGGTGTCGGCCCGCAAGCCCGACGAATCGACCTGGACCGTGCGGTCACAACGCGTCGAGACCGGACCGTTCAAATACATGTGGATCTTCTGGGAATACCACGAGGCGGACGGCGGAACCCGGATGCGCTGGGTGCAGGACTTCGAACTGAAACCCGAAGCTCCCGTTGACGACGCGACGATGCAGGAACGACTCAACCGCAACACCCGGATCCAGCAGCAACTCATCAAAGAGAAGATCGAAGCCGGTTTCGCGGAGAAATCGGCCGACGATTGAACGTCTTCCGAACACGACGCCACCCGACTTCATCCGACACCGAGCCGAGGAATTCGGCCGAATCACGCTATGCCACCGAAAAAACCGTTCACGTCGACGAAAAGGAGCCGCCGATGTCCCGGCAGAACGACACCGCGTTCAGAGTAATGGTGCGAATGCAGGTGGAACAAGGCAAGGAGGAGGACTTCGAACGGGTATGGCAGGAGGTCGGTGACTCGGTCGCCCGGAACCCGAAGAACCTCGGCCAATGGCTGTCCCGTTCCCTCACCGAGGACGGGATCTACTACCTCATCAGCGACTGGTCCGACGAACCCAGCTTCCGCGAATTCGAGAAAAGCGACGCACACCGTGGGCACCGCGAGAAACTGGACCCGTACCGTTCGGGCAGGTCGATGGTCCCCATGCAGCTGGTCGCACAGCGCGCCGGCGGCGACACGGGAGTGGACCATGGCTGATCGGGTTCGGGTACTCGTCTACTACCGCTGTGACGACGAGGCGACGATCCGCGCCGCCTACGACGTGGTGAGCCCACGACTCAGCCACGTTCCCGGTCTGCTGCGCAACGAACTCCTGGCTTCCACTCACGATCCGTCGGGCTACATCGTCCTGAGCGAGTGGAGCGATTTGGAGACACACCGGCGGTGGGAGCAGAGTCAGGAGCACCGTGAGCAAACGGCTCCTCTCCAACCGTATCTGGACGACCGGTTGCCGATGTCGTTCGGCATCTACGAGGTCAAGGCGTCCTACTGAATCGGCCGGGTCGTGGCGGCCACCGCGTCCGGCCGCCACGGCGCACCGGTGTAGAGAGGAGTGTCCATGACAGAACAGCTCACGCCGACCTCGTCGCGCCTCGAGGTCGAGGTGCCCGAGGAAGAACCCTGGCTGCGCTGTCCGGGCTGTGGCGGCTTGCTGTACCGCAAGCGCTTCGTACGCCTCCACAGGGTGTGCCCGGACTGCGGTAACCACGCCCGGCTCACGGCCCGGCAACGGATCGAACAGCTACTCGACCCGGACAGCGCCCACGAGGTCCCGTTACCCCCCACCGCGGTGGACCCCCTGCGGTTCACCGACTCGCGCCCGTATCCCCGACGACTGGCGGAGGCCAGGAGCTCCACCGGCGAGGACGACGCCGTGGTCGTGGTGACCGGCCGCATCGGTGGACATCCCCTGGTGGTGGCGGTGATGGACTTCGGTTTCCTCGGCGGCAGCCTCGGAGTGGCCGCCGGTGAGGCCGTGACCTGCGCCGCCGAATTGGCGTTGCGGGATTCCCTGCCGCTGCTGCTGGTCACGGCCTCGGGCGGGGCGCGGATGCAGGAGGGCGTGCTGTCCCTCATGCAGATGGCCAAGACCGCGCAGGCGATGGCCGCGTTGGACGAGGCGGGGCTGCTGACGATCACTCTGGTGACCGACCCGACCTACGGAGGGGTCGCGGCCTCGTTCGCGACCCTGTCGGACGTCCTGCTGGCGGAGCCGGGTGCGCGGCTGGGCTTCGCGGGACCACGCGTGATCAAACAGACGATCAACCAGGAACTCCCCGAAGGCTTCCAGACCGCGGAGTTCCTTCGGGATCGCGGTCTCATCGACGGCGTCCACCCTCGCGCCGAACTGCGCCAGGTGTTGACCCGGCTGTTGGACGTCACGCGACCCGACGCGCACCTGTCGGCCGATGCGGAATGTGGCCGACGCCTGCTGGTCCGGGAGCCGGCACGGCTCGGGAAGCGGTCGGCGTGGGAGACCGTGCGACTGGCCCGCGCCCCCGAACGGTTGACCACATTGGAACACATCCGGCTCTGGACGAGTGGGTTCGTCGAGCTGCTCGGCTCGCGGTGCGGATCCGACTCCCCCGCTCTCGTCGGTGGGGTCGGCCTGTTGTCGGGGCAACCGGTACTGCTGCTCGGGCACCAGAAAGGCCACGACACTCACGAACTCGTGCAACGCGACTTCGGGATGGTGACGGCCGACGGTTACCGCAAGGTGCTGCGCCTGCTGCGGCTGGCGAGGAAGCTACGCCTCCCGGTCGTGTCGTTGATCGACACACCCGGCGCGCACCCCGGGCTGGAGTCCGAGGAAACGGGACAGGCCGGAGCCATCGCCGCCTGTATCGCCGAACTGGGAGCCCTCCCGGTACCGGTCGTCTCGGTCATCACCGGCGAGGGCGGGAGTGGCGGCGCACTGGCACTGGCCGTCAGCGACCGGGTCCTGCTGTCGGAGCACGCCGTCTACTCCGTGATCAGTGCCGAGGGATGCGCGGCGATCCTCTGGAAAACCGCGGAAGCGGCCCCGAAGGCCGCGGAGGCACTGCAACTGGACGCGCCGTCGCTGTTGCGCCACGGGATCGTCGACGCCGTCGTCCCGGAACCGGGAGACGGTGCCCACACCGACCCGATGGAGGCCAGCACCCGGCTACGGGACGCGGTGCTGACGACGCTGAGTGAACTGCTGCCGCTTCCCGGTCCACGACTCGTCCGCGACCGGCGAGCCCGGTACCGGGCATACGGCCGGGTACAAGCGACAGCCCTGTCGGAGGGAAGACAAAGATGACCCACAGCGACTCCATCCTTCTTCGTCAATCCAGCGCCACGGCATCGGACGCTGAGCCGGCCGTGCCCGACGACACGGCCCTGAACAAGCTCTGCGACGGGCTCGCCGAGGTACTGCGGGTCGCTCCCCGCTCGCCGCAACGGATCAGCGTCCGGCTCGGCACGGCGAGTATCGACGTCGAGTGGCCCACCGACCTCGTGGCCGATGCCGAACGGGGAACGGCGGACACCGACGAGAAGATGGACGACGCCGGCGACACCACCCCGTCCGGTCACACGGTGACGGCCCCTCTCGTCGGCACCTTCTACCAGGCACCCGAACTCGGCGCGAAACCGTTCGTGCAGGTAGGTGACCGGGTTTCCGTGGGCCAGCAGGTGGCCATCGTCGAGGCCATGAAGCTGATGAACCGGGTGGAGGCCGACGTCGCGGGGACGGTCGTCGACATCCTCGTGTCCGATGGTCAGCCCGTCGAGTACGACCAGCCTCTACTGTTGATCGCCCCCGAGGAGGGGACATGATCCCACGCGGCGACACCGACCTGCCCTTCGACACCGTGCTCGTGGCCAACCGGGGCGAGATCGCCCTTCGCGTCGTGCGGACGTGCCGGGAGCTCGGCCTGCGCACGGTCGTCGTGTATTCCACCGCCGACCGGGACTCGGCGGCGGTTCGAGCTGCCGACAGGTCCGTCTACATCGGACCATCGACGGTGCGACGCAGTTACCTCTTCGCCCCGGCGATCATCGAGGCGGCACGGCAGACCGGGGCGCAGGCCATACACCCGGGATACGGCTTTCTGTCGGAGGACCCGGACTTCGCGGAGATCTGCGCGGACAACGGGCTCGTCTTCGTCGGACCACGCCCCGAGCTCATGTCCCGGCTCGGTGACAAGGCACAGGCCCGTTCTCTGCTGGCCGAAGCGGGAATGCCGCTGCTCCCCGGGAGTCTCGGCACCGTCGACAACGCCGCCGAGGCGGTGGAACTCGCCTCCGAGATCGGCTTCCCCCTGATCATCAAAGCGGTGGCCGGAGGTGGTGGGCGAGGAATGACGATCGTGTGGGACGGCGACGACCTCGTACCCGCCTACCACGCGACGCGAGCCACGGCACAGACGACCTTCGGCGACGGCCGGGTCTACGTGGAGCGGTACTGCCCGCAGGCTCGGCACGTCGAGGTCCAGGTCCTCGCCGACGAACACGGCACGGTGCTGCACCTGGGTGAGAGGGACTGCTCGGTGCAACGTCGCCACCAGAAACTCATCGAGGAGACCCCCGCTCCACGCCTACCCGAAGCGGTACGTAAACGCCTGACGGGCGCGGCCGTGCGGGGCGCGGAGGCGGTCGGCTACACCGGGGCGGGCACCTTCGAGTTCCTCGTCGACGGCGACGACTGCTACTTCATGGAGGTCAACTGCCGGATCCAGGTCGAACATCCGGTCACGGAGATGGTCACCGGGATCGACCTCGTTCGCGAACAACTGCACATCGCCGCGGGTAGGCCGCTGCGCTTCACACAAGCGGAGATCGAGCCGCGCGGAGTCGCCATCGAGTGCCGGGTCAACGCCGAGGACCCGAACCGGGACTTCGCCCCCACCGCCGGCTCCCTCACCGAATTCGTTCCACCGGGCGGCCCGTTCGTGCGAGTCGACACCCACGCCCGCACCGGCTGGAGTGTCCCCGTCGAATACGACTCACTACTGGCCAAGGTGGTCGCCTGGGCCCCCGACCGGGCCCTCGCGATCGAACGGATGCGTCGCGCTCTCGACGAGTTCCGGATCGCGGGAAGCGGAGTCCGGACCACCGCACGGTATCTCTCCGAGCTGCTCGACGATTCGAGTTTCCGCGCGGGCACACACACCACCCGGTTCCTGGAGCACCGGGCACGGGCCCACCGCGACGAAGAACGTGGCCACGAATCGACCGCCACTGTCGGACGGAGGAGAACCTGACCGTACTCGGGCCGACCGTTCCCCGCCGGAGAGAACGGTAGCCGGGCGCCGCTTCCGGTGACGGGACCGAACGTGGGCCCGTATCGTACGGCGGTCCTTTGTGTACTGCTTATCCGGAAGACCACGGCAACGGGTACGAAAAGGCCCTGGCCGTGCTTCTTCCGCATGCCGGTGTGGCGCGCGAACCCGGCAATCGGCTCAGCAGTGCTTTCAAAGCTTTCGAAGTTCTCGGATCCGCTCTCGGGCCCCCTCGAATGCCCTCGACTCCACCGAAGGTTTCGCGTGGAGTCGAAACGTCCCTTCAAAACCCCACCACAGTCGCCTTGCCCGGCACCACGCGTCCCGAACGTTTCGCCTGCTCACCCGAACCCGCGGAAGCCGCCGGATCGGCGCTGCCTTCCGTACTCATCGTCCGTGCCGCGAGACAATGCAGCCGCGAGAAGCGGTAACGGAACGGATGTGCGCCGTTGTCACGCTGTTCGTCGGCCCCTGCAACGGCCAGGTGCGCCTCCACCAGGCATTCGAGGATCTCCTCAGCGGTGAAGACGTCGGTGCCGAGAACCAGCGCCGCTTCCTCGATCGCCAGCCCGTTCTCGGTGGTGTGGCACGCCAGCCTGGTGAAAGCGTCCCGACAGTCCGGTGGCAGCGACCGCACGGTGAGTTCGATGCTGCGCAACACGTTCAGCGAGCCGACGTTGAACTCCACGGACTCCCAACGGTGATCCCGCAGCCGGAGCACCATCTGACCCAGCGTCCAGTGAGGTCGGGTCGCCAACCGCACGGCCACGGCCCGGAGCGCGGCAGGCAGTCCCTCACACAGTTCCGCCAACTCCTCGGCGGCCCGCATGTCCTCCTTCGCCCGAGTCGCGCCGAGCACCGAGGTCAACAACTCGATGCTCTCCGCGGTCGACAACGGGGCCAGTTCGACGAAGTGGTCGACACACTCGTCGTAGGCTCTGCGCCGGGTCAAAACCAGCGCCGCGCAACCGGAACCCGCCGGCAGAAGTGAGGTCAAATCAACCGCGTTGTCCACCACGAACAGCACGCGGCGGGAACGGGTCCAGTCGCGCAGCGCACGTAACCGGCCCTCCACCCCGACGGCCTGGTCGACGCACAGCCCCACCTGGGCCAGCAGGCTGTCCAGAACCCGCTGAAACGCTTCCTCGTCGTGGTTTCCGTCCGCGCATTCCAGATCCACCAGGAAGCGACCGTCGGGGAACATCGGGGCGACCTCTTGCGCGACCGCCGACGCCAGCGCGGTCTTGCCCACCCCGGCAGGGCCGGTCACCAACACCACGGGCGACACGGTGTCGTCGCGGGAACGGGTCAGTTCCCTCACGATGCGCTCGTATTCCCGGTCCCGGCCGACCAGCCCGCGAGGTGGGCGGGCGACGACCTCCCGACGTTGTGTGGCAACGACCGGTTGTGTTTCCCGATTCGGAACCTCGGACGCGAGCAACGAATGTTGGAGTTCCTGTAATTCGGCTGACGGTTCCAGACCGAGTTGTTCGATGAGATTGCGGCGGCACCGGTGATAAACGCTGAGCGCCTCGGTTCTGCGCCCGGTGCGGGCCAATGCGATCATCAACCGCGCGAAGAATCCTTCGTGAGTGGGTTCCTTACTGGTGAGCCACAAGAGTTCGCTGATGAGCTCCTGGTGCCGACCGAGCTCAAGATAAAGATCGAGGAGCTGTTCCAGAGCACTTTTCCTGATTTCCTCCAGACGGACCGCCTCCGCCTGCAAAAGAGCACCCAAAGAAATGTCGCCGAGCGCCGGGCCACGCCATATCTGCAAAGCCGACTGGTATGCTTCCGCGGCAGCTTCCAGCTCCTCTTCCGAACGTTTTTCCTGAGCGATTTTCAGCAATTTTTCGAACTGAGCCACGTCAAGTTTCTCGGAGGGCACCGAGAGAATGTATCCACCGGGAGTCGTTCGCAACAACGAGGATTCACCGTCGTCCCCGTCATTCATGCGAAAAAGCTTTCGGATCTGGTAGATATAGGTCTGCATGGTGGTACTCGCACTGCTCGGCGGCCGCTGGTCCCACAGCTCCTCGATGACCTGTCCGAAAGTGACCACCTGGTTGCTTCGCAAGGCCAGCAGGGCCACTACCCTACGCAATTTGGGCGCAGACGGAGTGATTAATCGACCTTCATGCACCACCTCGAGTGGCCCCAAAAGCTTGAACTCCACTCGTTTCTCCTTTGCCAGTCTCCCGTGGATCATGTTCCGTGAACTGGATCGCTCCTCAGAGAAGCCACATGGACCACATCACCAAACCCGCCTGGCCGGAAACGTCGGAAACTACTTCCAGCTGTCGAGCACACTAATGGTACCTATTGGATTTATGCTCGAAAATCACTCGGGGAGGCTACTCCGGAAGGTTCGACCCCGGAAGCCACTCTCCACACGCGACGAAATCGTGACAAATATTCAAAATAATGAAATCAAGAGACACCGCCGAATAACGACCGAAAACACCCGGAAGGCCGCGACCGGAACAGTCGCCCCCGACGCACACGAAAACCAAACCAACCGAACAGAAGGTCATCGAAAATTTCTCGAAGAAATCGAACGACAAGACGCCGAACCGCCATCAACCCCCGAGAAGGCGAATAATATTTCGCTTTCCCGGAAGAAGCCTTCGCGGAACCTTCCGCGCACTCCCGACGGAGGCGCCGATCTCCCCAAGCCGACCTTTCGGGGGTTCGACGAACACCTTCCCGTGGTCGGCCCGGTCGAACAACCGACACGCGCACTCAACACGTTCTCGTCGCTCGATGTCGATCGTGGCAGTCCCGACCGTGGCAGTCCCGACGAAGTCGAGGGACCTCTCGAACGCCGCCGCAACTCGGCCTGGTTCGACCGCGCCGAGCCCCTCCCTGGTGAACACTGGTACATCACCTCACTCGCGGGCCCGTCCACGCAGACCACGTGATGGCGACATACTAGCAACCGAGATAATAAGCGATTCAACTACTTGAGGGACCTTTGGTCCTTTTCAGTCACGCCATTCGCTCGCCCTTCACCCGATTGGATAAACCTATTCGGATTATCTCGACAGCGAGTGATCCACCGTGAGCAACACAAAGCCACATGCCAGCACATTGAGTAGTAATCATACTACTCTCCGCTTACGCCGACTCGGTCGGCTCGGCCCCTCCTCCTTCGCCGCCTTCTTCGACGTCGGAGCCCGGTAACGCCAGAACGCCGGCAGCAGGAACGCCGACACCACCACACCCACAACCACGAGCAGTCCCCCACCGGATGTCGCCAGGGTGGTGCCCACCGCCGCGGCAGCCCATCCGTGAGTCAGGTCCGCGACACGTGGCCCACCCGCGACGACCACGGTGAACGCGCCCTGCATGCGCCCGCGCATCTCGTCGGTGGCCGCCGTCTGCAGGATCGCCTGCCGGAAGATCGCACTCACCATGTCGGCGGCACCACCGATCGCGAGGAACACGACCGCCAGCCACAGCGACTGCGACAGACCGAACCCGACCATCGCAAGTCCCCAGGCCGCGATGGCCACCACGACGGCCACACCGTGCCTACTCACCCGGTGCGCCCATCCGGACATCACGCCGATGAGCATGGCGCCGAGCGGGATCGCCGCATACAGCCAGCCCAGGGCGAAGCCACCACCCGGCGGGTCGCCGAACGTGCGTTCGGCGAGCTCGGGGAACAGAGCCCGCGGCATCCCGGCCACCATCGCGACGATGTCCACGATGAAAGACGCGAGCAACACCTTCTGGGTACCCAGGTAGCGGAAGCCCGCGAGGACATCCCGGATTCCCGCGCTGCGGATCTGTCCCGACAACGGTGGCAACGCCGGTAGTCGCCACACCGCCCACAGCACGGCGATCAGCGCGACGGTGTCCACGAGGTACAGTGTCGACAGGCCCACCACGGGCAGGAACGCCCCGGCAGCCATCGGCCCGAACACGGCGCCGAACGTGGTCACCGTGCTGGTCAGGGCAGCGGCGGAGGCGAGCAGGTGCTTGGGCACCACCCGTGCCACCACGGCCTGACGCGTGGGCATGTTGACCGCGAAGAACGCCTGGTTGACGCTGAGCAGCCCGAGCACGAGCCATACCGATCCGATGTCGGCGAACGCCTGAGCCCACAGCAGCACCGCGGTGACGGCGATACCGACATTGCTCACCAGCAGAAGGACCCGCCGGTCCACGGTATCAGCGATGGCACCGCCCCACAGCCCGAAGACCAACAGCGGGACGAGACCGAACAGCCCGGTGAGACCGACGTATGCCGACGAACCGGTGATGTCGTAGATCTGTTTGGGCACGGCCACGGCCGTGACCTGGCTGCCGAGTGCGGTCACGATCGAGGTGACCCACAGCCGCCGGAACGCGGGTATGCGCAGCGGCCTCCGGTCGGCGACCACCGAGCCGAGGAACTTGCGGAGGCGTCCGGGGGAAGGGGGCGGTGTCGACGGCGCTTCCGAGGTCTGCTCGCTCACGCGAAGAGAGCTTAGCCGAGCTAACGAACTACTCCAGCAACGTCGTCACACCGCCACATCGCAAAAGCGTCAGGGAGCGATGCGCTGGATACTCCAGCCGTCCTCGGTGCACACGTACCGCAACCGGTCGTGCAGCCGGTCCTGCCTGCCCTGCCAGAACTCGACGATCTCGGGCCGGACGCGCCAGCCGCCCCAGTGCGGGGGAACCGGGATGCGCTCGACGTCGCGGAACCGGCGTTCGATGGCGTTCAACGCGGTGTCGAGGTCACGCCTGCCGTCGACGACCTTCGACTGAGGCGACGCCCACGCACCGAGCTGCGACCCGCGTGGCCGGGTGGCCCAGTACGCCGCGGTCTCGGCGGGGTCCACCTTCTCCACTTCGCCACGCACGTGTACCTGACGCTGCAGGGGATACCACGGGAACGTGACCGACGCGTAGCGCGTGACGGTGAGATCGTGGCTCTTGGCCGAGGTGTAATTGGTGTAGAACACGATGCCGCGCTCGTCGAGCCCCTTGCACAGCACCGTCCGTGAGGACGGCCGACCGTCGGCGTCGGCGGTGGCGAGCACCATCGCGTTGGGCTCGGCCAGACCGTGGGCCAACGCCTCGTCGAGCCACGCCTGAAGTTGTTCGACCCAGGACTGCGCGAGATCGGATTCCTCGAGAGCCTCACCGTCGTAGGCGACCCGCATAGCGGGTAACCGCACGGCGGCGTCAATGCTGCCCGTGGCGTTTCCGAGTTCGGCCATGCCAACCTCCCGCACCTGTTATCCCCGGCTTGGGGCCGACGGTAAATGTTCTCACGAGAACGCGAAAGTGCAGGAACAGTGATTGGAGCCACTCGCACCCCGATAGGCTTTTCTGAATCGTTCTCGGAATCGTGACCGAAACCACCACGCTTTTGATTGCTGCCTCTTCGTAATGCGGGCAAAGTCACTTCCACCGCGCGACGAGGCGCAGCAACCCGTGCCTCACGCGCCGACGACCAACGGCGGCTCGCACGAAAGGTCTACTGCCATGGCAACCACCAAGAACGGGCAGACGGCGACAGAAGAGGCACAGAGCCACGAACCGGACGACGGTTTCCGACCGGGGCTCGAAGGTGTGGTCGCGTTCCGTACGGAGATCGCCGAACCGGACCGCGACGGAGGCGCACTGCGTTATCGCGGGGTGGACATCGAGGAACTCGCGGGCAAGGTCGGCTTCGGTGATGTGTGGGGACTGCTCGTCGACGGTCATTTCGACAATGGCCTGGCCCCTGACGAACCGTTTCCCATTCCCGTATATAGCGGTGACGTACGCGCCGACGTCCAGTCCGCGTTGCCCGCGCTCGCGCCGCGGTGGGGGCTGAAACCGGTACTCGACATCTCCGACACCGAGGTCCGGGACCAGCTCGCCCGTGTCTCGGCGATCGCGCTGTCGTTCATCGCCCAGTCCGCACGCGGAGTCGACCTGCCCGCAGTGCCGCAGTCCCGGGTCGACGAGGCACGCGGCATCACAGAGCGGTTCCTCGTGCGTTGGCGGGGCGAGCCGGAACCGGCCCACGTGAAGGCCCTCGACGCCTACTGGGTGTCGGCCGCCGAGCACGGTCTCAACGCCTCCACGTTCACCGCCCGGGTGATCGCCTCCACCGGCGCCGACGTCGCGGCGGCCGTCTCCGGAGCGATCGGCGCGATGTCCGGGCCACTGCACGGTGGTGCGCCCGCCCGGGTGCTGCCGATGATTGAGGAGGTGGAGCGCACGGGTGACGCGCGCGCCGTGGTGCGGGGCATCCTCGACCGCAAGGAACGGCTGATGGGTTTCGGGCACCGTGTGTACCGCGCCGAGGACCCGCGGGCGAGGGTGCTGCGGCGCACGTGCAAGGAGCTCGGCGCCGCGCGGTACGAGGTCGCCGCCGAGTTGGAACAGGCCGCGCTGACCGAACTGCGGGATCGGCGTCCCGACCGGGCGATCGAGACGAACGTGGAGTTCTGGGCCGCGGTGGTCCTCGACTTCGCGCAGGTACCTCCGGCCATGATGCCCGCGATGTTCACAGCGGCGCGGACGGCGGGATGGGCCGCCCACATCCTGGAGCAGAAGCGCACGGGCAGGCTCGTGCGGCCGTCCGCGACCTACGTGGGACCCGGTTCCAGGCCCGTACAGGAAGTTCGGGGCTGGGAACGGGTGGTGGACACCGGCACGCCCTGATGCGCCCTTCGAAAAGGATCTTCCGGTCCGAGTGACCGGAAGATCCGACCGCTCACCGTTTGCGCAGGGCCGCGCGCACCAGTCCGGGAACCCAGCGGCTGAGCAGGCGCGCGGCCTTCGCCTCCACGGTGGGTGTCACCACGGCGAGGTCGCGCTCCACCGCCTGCAGCACGGCTTTCGCCACGAGCTCCGGCTTGGCGTCGCGTGCGGTGAACAATCGCTGCGCCTTGCGCCGCCTGCGCTGCTGTTCGAACTCGTCGGTACCGGCGAAGCGGGTGGTTCTCACGATGTCCGTGGCCACGAAGCCGGGGCACACGGCACTGACCCCGATACCGGAAGCGCCGAGTTCGGCACGCAGACTCTCGCTGAGCATCAGGACGGCGGCCTTGCCGGTGGAGTACGCGGGCAACGTCGCGTTCGGCAGGTAAGCCGCCATCGAGGCGATGTTGACCAGGTGACCGCCTTCGCCTCGCTCGACCATCCTCGCCGCGAACAGGCGACACCCGTGGAGCACTCCCCAGAAGTTCACGTCGAGGTGTCGCCGCCACTCCTCCTCGGTGGTGTCGAGGACGGACCCGGCGAGTCCGACGCCCGCGTTGTTCACCACGATGTCGGGCACGCCGCACTCGGCGACCACGGAGTCGGCGAACGCGCGCATGGCCTCGCCGTCGGCGACGTCGACTCGACGGGTCGTCACCGCGATGCCTAGCCCGCGGACCTCGTCGGCCGTGTCGGAGAGGGAGGCGGGGTCGATGTCGGCGAGTACCAGATCGGCTCCTTCGCGCGCGAATTCGAGCGCGGTGGCGCGGCCGATGCCCTTGCCCGCACCGGTGATCACGACCAGCCGGCCGTCGAACCGGGCTCGTCCGGAGGGGTCCCGACGGGCGCGGCGCAGTGCCCGGGTCTCTGGCCCGCCCTCGATGTGGGTCACGAACTCGGCCGTGGCGGCGGCGATCCTCCCGGGATCGGCACGCACCACCCAATGACCTCCGGGGACGCAGCGCACCCGCAGGTTCTTCGCCCACCGGCCGAGCTCGGTTTGCAGTGGCACACCGACGAACGGATCGGCTCGGGGCGCGAGCACCTGTACCGGGACGTCCACCCGACGCGGCGTCCGACCGCGACCGAGTGCACGCATCATGTTGGCGCGGTAGAGGTTGAGGCCGTACACGGCGTCGGCGGTCACCGGGTTCGGTTCGTCGGGTTCGAACCTCCGCACCAAAGCGGCGGTGACCCCGGTACGCCAGGCCAGTTCGGGCAGGCCGGGCAGTTGGAAGAAACCGATGTAGCCCGACCGCGCCAACTGGGACAGCACGGCGGGAAGCCGCCGGGGGTTCCGCAGTCCCGAACGCAACCAGCGCGAGGCGTGGTCCAGCGGCGGCCCGGAGATCGAGGTGAACGACGCGACCTTGCCGCGCAACCATGGACCGGCCACCGCGTGCCAGACCTGGATGGAGCCCCAGTCGTGGGCGAGCAGGTGCACGGGCCGGTCGGGCGAGGTCGCCTCGATCACGTCCCGCAGGTCCTCGGCGAGCTGGTCGAGCCGGTAGGCCTCCTGCCGCCGAGGCCGGTCGGAGAAGCCCGCGCCCCGCACGTCGTAGGTGACGACGCGGAACTGCGGGAGATGACGTAGCACGTCGTCCCACAGTGTGGCGTTGTCCGGATATCCGTGTACACACACGAGCGTGGGCGCTTTCCGGGGGCCCCGTACCCGCACCGCCAACCGCACGCCGTCGCTGGCCGTCACCGTTGTCCGCATCGCCTCATGCTAAGGCGACCACCCGCCACTCGAACTATTGACGCCGGGCCAACGCGCTGTAACACTGTGTGATTCCAGCAACATGACAGAAATCACATTCCGGCATGCGGAAAGTCGCTGGGACACCTGAACCACCGACGAAGGCGGTACGGGCATGGATGACCTGGCAGTGCTGAGCCTGATCGCGTTGGCTCCCATCGCGGTCATCGGTTTCCTCCTCGTCGGACTACGCTGGCCCGCCAAGTACGCGATGCCGATCGGATTCGCCGTCGTCGTCAGCATCGCCGCCTTCGTGTGGGGCGTCGAACCGGTGACGATCGCGGCCTCCAGCATCGAGGGCCTCGTCCTCGCCGTGGGCCTGCTCTACATCGTGTTCGGAGCGCTGTTGTTGCTCGGCACGCTGGCGAACAGTGGGGCGCTGGCCACCATCCGCGCCACCTTCACCGACATCAGCACCGACCGGCGCGTCCAGGCCGTGATCATCGGTTGGCTGTTCGGCAGCTTCATCGAGGGCGCCTCCGGGTTCGGCACACCCGCCGCGGTGGTCGCACCACTGCTGCTGGCACTCGGCTTCCCCGCGATGGCAGCGGTGCTGGTCGGGCTGGTCATCCAAAGCACACCCGTCACTTTCGGCGCCGTGGGCACCCCCGTCCTCGTGGGAGTCACCGACGGGCTCGGTGGCAGTGCCGCCGTCGAGGACCGCGCGTCGTTTCTCGGCCTGCCCATGCCCGACTACATCGCCCACATCGCGCTGGACGCCGCCATCATCCACGCGATCGTCGGCACACTCATGCCGCTGTTCCTCGCCTGCCTGCTCACCGGCTTCTTCGGCGCCGACGACAAACCACGGCTGGCACGCTTCGCCGACGGACTCGGCATCTGGAAGTTTGCCCTGTTCGCGGCGTTCGCCATGACCGTGCCGTACCTCACCGTGGCCGCCGTGCTCGGCCCCGAGTTCCCGGCACTGCTCGGTGGCCTCATCGGCCTGGGGATCGTGGTCACCGCCGCACGTCGTGGCCTGTTCCTGCCCCGACGGTCGTGGGACTTCGCTCCCCGCGACACCTGGCATCCGAATTGGATGGGCGCGGTGGTACCCGACACCGAAGTCACGGGCCGCACGATGCACCCCGTACGGGCATGGGCGCCGTACCTTCTCGTGGCCGCGCTGCTGGTGCTGACGCGCACGATCGAACCGCTCACCGACTTCCTCACCGGCCTGTCGCTCGACTTCGACGCCATCCTCGGCACGGGGATCGACGAGAGCCTGGAACCGTTCTACCTGCCCGGATTCATCTTCATCGTGGCGAGCGTGTCGTCCTACGCGCTGCACCGGATGAACCGGGCACAGATCGCGGCATCGTGGAAGGTGGCGGGCAAACAGATCGCGGGCACGGCCGTGGCCCTGCTGTTCGCACTGCCACTCGTGCGGGTGTTCATCAACTCCGACGTGAACTCGTCGGGATACGAGAGCATGCCGTTGGTCCTCGCCGACGGCGCGGCCTCGGCCGTCGGGGACGCCTGGCCGATCCTCGCCCCGTGGATCGGCGCGCTCGGCGCTTTCGTGGCGGGCAGCAACACGGTGAGCAACCTGATGTTCTCGCTGTTCCAGTTCTCCACCGCCGAACAGATCGGAGTGGCGCCCGAGACCGTCGTGGCCGGTCAGGCCATCGGCGGCGCGGCAGGCAACATGATCACGGTGCACAACGTGGTCGCGGCGTCGGCGACCGTGGGCCTGCTGGGCAGAGAAGGCGAGACCATCCGCAAGACGATCATCCCGATGGTCTACTACTGCCTGTTCGCGGGCGCTTTGACGTTCGTGTTCACCAACGGACTGGGACTCAATCTCGGCACGCTCCTGCTCGTGCTGGTGCTCGCAGCGGTCGGCTGGGTGATCTACCGGCTGCAGAGCGGCCGGACAGCGGACAGTCGGTGAGACGCGGCACAATAGCCGCCATGCTGCCTACCACCGAACTCGCCCTGCTCCGCCGCGTGGCCACCGAACAGGCTTCCGGCCGCGCACCGTCGCTCACCGCCGCCGTGATCCGCGACGGTGAACTCGTGTGGTCGGCGGCACGCGGGGAGGTCGACGGCGCGGCCCCCGACAACCTCACGCTCTATCGGATCGGGTCGATCACCAAGTCACTCGTCGCCGCCGTCGTCATGCGGCTGCGCGACGAAGGCCGACTCGATCTGAACGACCCGCTCGAAAAGCACGTACCCGGCACCGAGTTCGAAAACGTCACCATCGCACAGCTGCTCGCTCACACCAGCGGACTCACCTCCGAATCGCCCGGCGCGTGGTGGGAACGCGCCCCGGGCGGCACCTGGACCGAGTTGAACGCGAGCCTCGGCCCGAGCGAGCTCAAACACCGCCCCGGACGCCGGTTCCACTACTCCAACGTCGGCTACGGCGTACTCGGCGAGCTCGTGGCCAGGCTGCGGGGCACCACCTGGCTGCAGGCCGTGCGCGACGAAGTCCTTCTGCCACTGGGGATGTCCCACACCACCGACCGTCCCGAGGGCAGGCACGCCCAGGGCTACGCCGTGCACCCGTTCGCCGACGTCGTCCTGCCCGAACCCGAACACGACGCGGGCGCGATGGCCCCGGCCGGGCAGCTGTGGTCGTGTATCGACGACCTCTCCCACTGGACCGCGTTCGTGGGCGGTGACACCGGCGACGTGCTGCACCCCGACACGGTGGCCGAGATGCGGGAGGCCGCCGTGATCGACGACAGCGGTTCGTGGACGGCCGGGTACGGCCTCGGCCTGCAACTCGCCCACGTGCACGGCAAACGACTGGCCGGACACACCGGGTCCATGCCGGGTTTCCTCGCCTGCTCCATGATCGACCCCGCGACCCGGACGGGCGCGGTGGCGTTCGCCAACACCACGTCGGGCATCGGCGTCCTGTCGCTCACCGCCGACCTCATCGCCATGGCCGACGACTACGAACCGCCTCTGCCCGCCGAATGGCGCCCGGCCCCCATCGACCCCGCGCTGCTGGAGCTGACCGGCCTGTGGCACTGGGGCCCGTCGCCGTACCACCTTCGAGTGCTGCCGAACGGGTGGCTCGACCTCGGTCCCGCCGTCGGCGCGGGCAGGGCCTCACGCTTCCGGCCACTCGACGACGACCGGTGGCTGGGCCTCGACGGCTACTACGCAGGTGAGACCCTCACCGTCGGCAGGGACTCCGACGGCCGCCCCCACTACCTCGACCTGGCCACCTTCGTCTTCACCCGCACGCCGTACGACCCCACGGCCCCCGTCCCCGGCGGCGTCGACGACACAGGCTGGCAGCCGAGGCCCGAGAGGTGAGAAACACCATTCACCCCTCGGACACCACGTGGAAGACTGGAGACATGACCGAAGCCGCTGAGCTGACTCTGCCCGCAGAACTCAAGCCCTCCGATGGCCGGTTCGGGTGCGGCCCTTCCAAGGTTCGGCCCGAACAGCTCGCCAACCTCGCCAAGGAGGGAGCGAACGTCCTCGGTACCTCCCACCGCCAGAAACCGGTCAAGTCCCTCGTCGGCCGGCTCCGCTCCGGACTCACCGAGCTGTTCGGCCTGCCCGACGGTTACGAGGTCGTCCTCGGCAACGGCGGTACCACGGCGTTCTGGGACGCGGCGGCGTTCGGTCTCGTCCGGGAACGCGCGCAGCACTTCACCTACGGCGAGTTCTCGGCGAAGTTTGCCAAGGTGACCGACAAGGCACCGTTCCTCGGCGACTCGATCATCGTGGCCGGTGAGCCGGGCAGCGCGCCCGAGATCGCCTACCAGCAGGGCGCCGACCTGGTGGCCTGGGCACACAACGAGACCTCCACCGGTGTCGCCGTCCCCGTGCGGCGCCCCGAGGGCAGCGACGGCGCGCTCGTCGCCATCGACGCGACCTCAGGCGCCGGTGGGCTGCCTGTGAACGCCACCGACTTCGACGTCTACTACTTCGCGCCCCAGAAATCGTTCGCCTCCGACGGCGGGCTGTGGGTCGCGCTGATGTCGCCCGCCGCCGTCGAGCGGGTGAACGAGATCGGTTCCTCCGACCGCTGGGTGCCGGACTTCCTGTCGCTGCCCACCGCCCTGGACAACTCTCGCAAGGATCAGACCTACAACACCCCCGCCGTGGCGACCTTGTTCCTGCTGGTTGACCAGGTCGAGTGGATGCTCGAACAGGGCGGCCTGGACTGGACCACCGCGCGCACGAAGGACTCGTCGAACCGGCTCTACGAGTGGGCGGAGAAGACCTCCTACACCACGCCGTTCGTCAGCGACCCCGCACTGCGGTCGCAGGTGGTCGGCACCGTCGACTTCGACGACTCCGTCGACGCCGCGCTGGTGGCCAAGACCCTGCGGGCGAACGGCATCGTGGACGTCGAGCCGTACCGCAAACTCGGCCGCAACCAACTCCGCGTCGGCATGTTCCCCGCCGTCGAACCCGACGACGTCACCGCGCTGACCCGATGCATCGACTGGGTCGTCGAACGCGTAGCGAAGTAAGGGCGAAGTAAGGATCACGGATTCGCCTGATCGAGAAGTGGGTATCCCGGCGCGTCGGGCCCGATAGGAAGTACCTATCGAGCACGATCAGTAACGGATGTGCACGGAGTCCGGCGCGCCTCACCCGTCAAGGCGACGCGCCGTTCTACCGTAGACGCCCACATAGGTGATGTCTTTCGGAGGCGGGAATGCGAACGCTACGAGTGGTCGGGTTGCACGAGGACGGCAAGTCCATCGTGTGCGAAGACCCGGAGCGGCGTGAACGATTCCTCCTGCCCGCGGACGAGCGGCTGCGTGCGGCCGCTCGTGGTGACATCGCTCGACTCGGCCAGATCGAGATCGAGCAGGAATACACGATGCGGCCGCGTGAGATCCAGGCTCGCATCAGGGCCGGGGAGTCGGTCGAGGAAGTCGCGTCGGCTGCGGGCATGTCCACAACGCGCGTCGAACGGTTCGCCTATCCGGTGTTGCTGGAGCGGTCCCGCACCGCCGAACTCGCGCAACGCGCCCACCCCGTCCGCGAGGACGGCCCTGACGTGCGGACTCTCGGTGAGGTCGTTGCTCACTCGTTCGCGCTGCGGGGGCAGGACTACGCACAAGCGAAGTGGGACGCGTGGCGGTCGGAAGAGGGCAAGTGGGTCGTCGGGCTGTCCTGGACGGCGGGCCGTTCGGACAACCGTGCACGCTGGTCGTACTCCCCCGGGGCCCACGGCGGCACGGTGACGGCGCTGGACGAGTTGGCCGAGACGTTGCTCGACCCGGAGTCGTACCACGCGCCCAGGGCCGTCGGTCGGCGAGGTGAGCCGGTGTACGAGGACGGTCCCGCGCACGGCCTGCCCTCGTTCGAACGAGAAGGTGCCATGGTGATCGAAGCGCCGATCCCCACACCTGCGGATGATCGCGCCGATCGCTTCGATCGTGGCGCCGAACGGCAGGACGACGACAACGGGTTGGTGCCCGAGCAGACCTCGTCCGCCGTTTCCGCCCGCGGCAAGTCGAAGAAGGGCCACCCCACTGTGCCGGCCTGGGAGGACGTCCTCCTGGGAGTGCGCAGCCAACGAGGCTAAAGCCCCACCGTGTCCGCAGCCTGCGACGCCGTGTCCGCAGGTTAGGTAGCCGTGTCCGCAGCCTGCGTAGTCCTAGCGGCATCGTCCGGCGTGGACACATCGGCACACACTGCGACACATCGACATGGTCTGCGGACACAGCTACACAAACTGCGGACACACCGACAGGTGAAAGCCCCCACCCTCGGTGGGGGCTTTCACCTGTGTCGTCACATCAGGAGTTCTTGGCGTTCGCCCACTTCACACTCGGAAGCAGCTTCCCCATGTCCACGCGGTGCTTGTTCTCCTCGATGATGGGGAACAGCGACTCGATCAGCGTGTCGGAGAGCAGGTGCGGCTTGAGGCCCAGGTCCAAAAGCCCCGTGTGTTTGACGTTGTAGTAGTGCTCCTCCAGCTCCCAGCGCGGGTTCTCGAGGTAGTCGATCTGCACGGAACCCGGGTATGCCTCTGCGACGAGCTCGGCGAGTTGCTTCACCGAGAAGCTCTCGGTCATCTGGTTGAACACGCGGTACTCGCCACGCTCGGCCGGGTTCTCCACCGCCAGCCGCACGCACTCCACAGTGTCGCGAATGTCCAGCATGCCGCGCGTCTGGCCGCCCTTGCCGTAAACGGTCAACGGCTGGCCCAGCGCGGCCTGGATCACGAAGCGGTTCAGCACGGTGCCGAAGACAGCGTCGTAGTCGAGCCGGGTCGCCAGGCGCGGGTCACGTGTGGTCTGCTCGGTCTGCTGGCCGTACACGATGCCCTGGTTGAGGTCGGTGGCGCGCATGCCCCAGATCCGGCAACCGAACTCGATGTTGTGCGAGTCGTGCACCTTGGTCAGGTGGTAGAACGAGCCCGCCTTCTTCGGGAAGAGCATCCGGTCCTTGCGACCGTTGTGCTCGATCTCGATCCAGCCTTCCTCGATGTCGATGTTCGGGGTGCCGTACTCACCCATCGTGCCGAGCTTCACCAAGTGGATCTCAGGGTTGATCTCGGCGATGGCGTACATGACGTTGAGGTTGCCGATCACGTTGTTGTGCTGCGTGTAGACGGCGTGCTCGCGGTCAATCATCGAGTACGGCGCGGCCCGCTGCTCGCCGAAGTGGATGATCGTGTCGGGTTCGAACTCACGCACGGCCCGGTACAGGAAGTCGGCGTCCAGCAGGTCGCCGACGTACATGGGGATCTCCTTACCGGAGACCTCCTTCCACGCCGCGACGCGGACGTCCAAGTCCTCGATCGGGACCAGGCTCTGTGAACCGAGTTCCTCGTCGTACTTTCTGCGAGCGAAGTTGTCGAGAACGGCGACTTCGTGGCCGCAATCCGAGAGATGGAGGGCTGTCGGCCACCCCAGATATCCGTCACCACCGAGAACGAGGACTCGCACGACTCGCCTGCCTCCAGACCGTTACTGCCTACGCCCGGACCGGGTTGTTGTCCGGGCGGAACCCCTCATATGTACAGGACTACCGTGTACCACACGGGCACGCGGAGCAACCTCCACGGAGAATACGGGGCGTTCGGCGAACGCCTCGATGGCGGGTATGCACAATGGAGAAGTGAGCACCGCTACTCCGGCTGCTACGGAACCGCCGATGTCCGTCCCGGTGAAACAACCCCGGTTGTTGGTCCGGCTCTTCAGGGCCGCCACCAGTTCCGTGCTGGCGACCGCCATCAGTCAAGTCACCCTGATCGGCCTTCTGTGGTGGGGAGCGGTTCCGGCGCTGGCCAGCGCCATGGCTTTCATCGCGGGTGCGATTCCCAACTTCTTCATCGCCCGGCGCTGGGCGTGGGGCCGCAAGGGCAAGCCCCCGGTGAAGGGTGAGCTCGTGCCGTACCTGGTGGTCATAGCCCTCACCGGGGTGGCGTCGGTGGGACTGACCACGCTGGCCGGGTGGCTCACGGAACCGTTGGGATTGACCGGTCTCCTCCGGATCCTCGTTTTGGACGCTGTGTTCCTCAGCAGTTACGCGGTCGTGTTCGTCATGAAGTTCGCACTGCTCGACCGGCTCGTTTTCCGCCGCGGAGCACGTACTCCCGAACCCAGGTCCAAAGCATGACCCTCGCGTAGTTGGCGCCGTACTTGATGCTGCGGCCCTTTTTGCTGGTGCCGTTGTTGCGCAGGCGCATGGTCATGGGGACTTCCAGTACCCGTGCTCCTCGTGCCATGACGCCGAGCAGCAGCTCGGAGGACTGGTACTGCGGTTCGCGCAGCGTCACCGATGTCGCGAGTTCGGCCTTCATCGCGCGGAATCCGAACGACGTGTCGGTGATTCTGCGCAGGGTCAGCAGGGACGCGATCCAGGAGAACACCCGTACGCCGAGCCAGCGGATGGCGCTGTCGTGCTGGTAGCTGCCGAGCCTGCGTGAGCCGGTGACGAAGTCGGCCGTGTCGTCGAGCAGCGGTTTGACCAGCAGCGGCATCTCGTTGTTGTCGTACTGTCCGTCGGCGTCGGTGGTGACGATGTAGCGCGCCCCGCATTCGGCGGCGAGGTGGTAGCCGAGGCGGAGGGCCGCTCCCTGGCCCCGGTTGCGGTCGGCCACGCACACGTACGCGCCCGCTCGGTGTGCGACCTCGGCGGTGTCGTCGGTGGCGCCGTCCACCACGACGAGTGTGGACACGGGCAGGTCACCGACGTGGGTGGGCATTTCCCGCAGCACGGCGCCGATGCCCTTGGCCTCGTTGTAGGCGGCGATCACCACGACCAGCGGGGTGAGCGGATTGTTGCCGTAGCGCTGCCGGAAATCGGCCACCGCCTTGGAGTCGGTCTCGTCGGGGTAGTCGTCCAACTTGGTCCTCCGTCCTGTTGTCACACCGGATGTCTCGGGGCGCGCACCCAGGATCGCAGCGAGCCCGAGCGCACCTCCGAGGGGAAGAAGCACCAGCGCGGGAAGCTGGTATCGCCAGGAGAACTCGAACGCCGCGGCTCCCATCAGGATGATCAAGCCACCGCCGGTGGCGAGGAACGCGGCCGATCTCAATCCCGACCGGCGAGCCTTGCCGACTCCGACGGCGCCGAGCAGTCCGAGCATGGCGAACGCGGCGAGCAACGGCCCCCACGTGTAGCCGCCGCCGAGCTGGTAGGCCCGCAGGAACGACGCGAGCTCGGTATCGGCGTCCGGCAACACACCGTCGTAGGCGTACGTCACCGCGTTGTACCGCTCCACCGATTCGGAGCCGACGTCGTAGTAGGGGTAGGTCACCTGGAAGTGCCAGCGTTCGACGGGCACGTCCTTGGGGTGGGTGCGTTTGACCGGGTCGAAGTTCTTCAAAAAGTCCCGCGCGATCGAGCCGAAGAAGTCCACCGGTTGGTTGAGGATGACTTCCTTGGCGAACTGACCGGCCAGGTCCTCCTTGGTCCGTTCGTCGGGCAGTCCCTCCGGCGGCCAGTCCGGGTCGCCGTACACGAAATGCGTGTAGTAGTCGATGCCTCTGCGTTCGTCGAGCGGTTCGTCGGGGCAGAACAGTCGCAGTCCCGGGTCGTCCTCGGGCAGTTTCGAGCAGTCGGCGACGGTGGCCGTGCGGCCGAAGATCACGTTGCCGGTCGCGCCGGTGAGCCCCCAGTAGCCGGCCTGCGAGTAGAAGTACGCCGAGTACGGCAGCAGGACCGCGGCGACGCCGAGCAGACCGGCCGCGCCCCGCACAGCGATGCGTTTCCACCCGTCCCTGCTGCGCCAGGCGCCGCCCGCCAGCACCAGGTACACCACCATCGGCACCACCAGGGTGAAGCCGATGGTCCTCGTGACCACGGCGCAGCCGATGAGAACCCCCGCCAGGGCGGCTCGCCCCCACGTCGGCTCGCCCCTGCCCAGCAGCGCCCACAGCACACCCACCAGGAGAGCCTGGAACCAGACCTCCGACATGACGAGCGCTTCGATCTGCAGCTGGTAGGCGTCGAGCAGCACGGGAGCGGCGGCCAGCGCGCCGATCCAGGTCCTCGACGTGTACCGCAGGGTGAGCGCGTACAGCGACAGCGCGAGCAATACCCCGACCAGGTGCTGTACCGCTTGGACGAACGCGAGCCCGCCAAAGGAGAGCAGCAGCTTGAGCACCACCGTGTACCCGAGCGGGTTGAGGTCGGTGGGCCGCAGGGCGTCGAGGTTTCCGAGGTACCGGAAGCTGTCGATGTAGAGCAGGGCAGGTTCGTACGCCAGCCACACCAGCACACGTAACGTGATGCCGCCGGCGAGCAGGGAAAGCAGCAGCCAGTGGCGGCGGAGGAACCCCGGCACTTCTTAAAACACTTTCTGCCTGTCGTGGTCGAGGAAGTACTGCCAGGTGGCGGCCAGTCCGTCTCGCAGGCTGTACGCCGGGCGGTACCCGATGGTCTCGGCACTGCGGGAGATGTCGACGACCACCGCGGGCATTTCACCACCCGGGGCGGGAACGTGCTCGACGGGAATGGGGCAGCCGGTGACCTCGCGGACCGTGTCGATCAGTTCCAGGACCGGCACCGAGCGGCCCGCACCGATGATGGCCCTGCCCACGTGCCGGGAGTCCCACGCGAGTTCGATGCCCCGCACCACGTCGTCGATGAACACCAGGTCGCGCCGCTGCAGGCCGTCGCCGTAGACCTTCACCCCACCGTCGTGCAGCGCCGCTCGCATGAGCCGGGGCACGAAACTGTCCTTGTGGCTCATACCGGGGCCGTAGACGTTGGTGAACCGCAGTGCGCAGGTGGCCATGCCGTAGGCGCCCGCGTAGCCGGACAGCAGCATCTCGCAGGCCGCTTTGGTGGCGCCGTAGGGGGTGAGCGGCTGCAATGCCATGTCCTCGGTGATGGTTGATGTGCCGACGTCTCCGACCACGGCGTTGGTGGAGGCAAGGAGGAAGCGGGGCACGCCGTGCATCCGCGCCAGTTCCAGCAGTTCGTGGGTGATGGCCACGTTCTCCGTGTACGTCTTCGCGGGCATCTCCACCGAACGCAGCACGGAGGTCACGGCCGCGAGATGGATGATCCCGTCGGTCCCGGGCACCACGGCGCGTTCTCGTACCTCCGGGTCGGCCAGATCGCCTTGAACGGCGACGACCCCCTCGTCGTGCACGGTGACCGATTCCCGGTCCACGATCGTCACCCGCGCGCCGCGACGTCGGAACGCAGCGACGACTGCGCGCCCGATGAAGCCGCAGCCTCCGGTGACCACGACGTGGGGCGAGTCTGAATTGGTGGGTGAAGACATGGGGTCAAACTACCCCCTGCTCCGGTCGGCCCAACCTGTACCCGCAACACGTCGGTGACGGTCCGCGTTCGATCGGGCCAAGTCGGGCGTCAGGAGAATGCGACGAACAGCACACCGACCCATGACAACGCCATGCCCACCACGGCCCCGAGCACCACCCAGCGCACCACGGGGACGGTGCGGCCCAGCCACAGCGACGGGGCGAGGCCACCGGTCACCACGGCTGCGGCGAGCACGGCGACCCATCCCATGGTCTCGGAGGCCAGTGACTGCGCCAACGCGAGCATCGCGACGATGACGAACACGGCGACGAACCCGGCGGCGGTGAGGCCGGTCCCCCACGGCGGAGCCGGACCGGCCGAACGGGCGACCGGGTGGTGTCGCGACGGCCCGGGCGGTGGGGCGGCCCGGCGGAGGCCGGGTGAAGGGGGGTGGACGACGGCCGTCTCATCGGTCATGGGGTCGCGGTAACGCACGGGTTCCCCCAACACCGTCGCCACTCTGGACACGAGCTGTCTGCCACGCCGGGACACGACTTCGCGACCCGCATCGCCTCCGGTACGCACCAACGCCGCGCACACCCGCGCCCACTCGTCGAGGGCCTCGGCGAGCTCGGCGCCCACCAGGTCGTCCAGGTCGCCGCCCTCGGCCACGGCGGTGTCGCTCCGGGCATCGTTCCGGCGACGGACGGTGTCGGCCTCGGCGGACACGCCCGCCGTCCCGCCCCGGGTCTCCCGGCCGCCCTCGCCGCGTCGCCGCACCATGACCGCACGGTCGTCGCGCAGCAGCAGCTCGGCCTTGTCTGTCACACCGCTCACCCACGCTCCTCGCGCAACCTCACCTCGTCAGCTCGTAGAACGCCACGGCGGCCGCCGTGGCGACGTTGAGCGAGTCCACGCCCGACGCCATCGGGATGCGCACCTCGCTGTCGGCGGCGTCGAGGGCGGCCTGGGACAAGCCGTGCCCCTCCGAACCGAACAGCAACGCGATCCTGCAGTGGCCCGCCTCACGCACGTCGCGCAACGTTACCGCCTCGGCGCGAGGTGTGAAGGCGGCGACGTGGAATCCGTGCTTTCGTAGCTCGTCGAGCGCGTGCGGCCACTGTTCGGCGACCGTGAAGGGCATCCGCAGCACGTGCCCCATCGACACCCGCACACTCCGGCGATACAGCGGATCGGCACACCCTGCGCCCAGAAGCACCCCGTCCACTCCGAGCGCGGCGGCGTTGCGGAACATCGCGCCCAGGTTCTCGTGGTCGTTGACGCCCTCCACCACGGCAAGCACCCGCGCATCGACGACCACCTCGTCCAACGTCGGTCTCGGCGCCCGGTCGGCCACGGCGAGCACTCCTCGATTGAGGTGGAAACCCACGACCTCGGTCATGACCCGGTCCGAGGTGACATACGCGGGCATGTCCAGTGTGGCCAGGTCGTCGACGAGCTCGCCGATGCGCTTCGGCACACCCAGCAACGCGCGGACGGGATACGGCGAGCTCAACAGGCGCCGCACGACCACCGTGCCCTCCGCGATCACGAGGCCGCGCCCACCGGGCCGGTCCGGCCTTCGATCGGCAACGGTGAGATCACGGAAGTCGTCCAGGCGCGGATCGGCCGCGTCGTCGATGTCGATCAGCAAGGCCACGCACGGGAGTGTCGCACTCCTCCATCCCACCGGGTATCGGTGCTCCGAACGCTGGGTAACCCGGTCGTACGAACGGCCCTTCGGATGCACTGCGTTATCCCCGAGTGACGGAGTGCACCGGTTTGGCCGCTAGTCGAGGTCACCCGGGTGTGTCACCGTTGCCGCCGGCAGGGGTCAACGCCGAGGCGTCCGGGAGCCGAGGCCGAGCACGAAAAGGAACGAACCCCATGGGTAAGGACGTGTCACCGAACGCCTTCACCCCGAGGGACAGGGGGCGGTACCGCCACAAGGTACAACGCTGTCTGGACACTCTGGCGCGAATGCTCTCGGACGGCAGCTTCACGTTCCCACGCAAACACATCGGCCTGGAAGTCGAGCTGAACCTCGTCGACGAGATCATGCGCCCGTCGATGGCCAACACCGCGGTGTTGGCCTCGCTCGACGACACGTCGTTCACCACGGAACTGTCGCAACACAACATCGAGCTCAACGTGCCACCGTGCCCGTTGGACGGCACCTCAGCGTTGCGCCTGGAGGCGGTGCTGGACGACTACCTCCACAAGGCGCACACCAGAGCCGATGCCGTCGGCTCGCTCATCGCGATGATCGGCGTGCTGCCGACTCTGCGCTCCGAGCACTTCGACCAGAAGTGGATCTCCCACAGCACCCGGTACTCGTTGCTCAACGACGAGATCCTCGCCTCGCGGGGCGAGCAGCCGTTGTTGTCGCTGGAGGGCATCGGCCTGCCGGGCCGGGACCCCGAGCGGTTACGCGTGCTCGCGCAGTCGATCCTGCCGGAGGCGGCGTGCACGTCGGTGCAATTGCATCTGCAGGTGGCGCCGGAGGAGTTCGCGGCGCACTGGAACGCCGCACAGTGCCTGGCGGGCGTGCAGGTGGCACTCGGCGCGAACTCACCGTTCCTGCTCGGCAAAGCGTTGTGGCACGAGACCCGCATCCCGTTGTTCCTGCAAGCCACGGACACCCGGCCGGAGGAGCTGAAGAACCAGGGAGTGCGGCCGAGAGTGTGGTTCGGCGAGCGATGGATCACATCGATCTTCGACCTGTTCGAGGAGAACGTCCGGTACTTCCCCGGACTGCTGCCCGAGACCGACGACGAGGATCCGATGGAGGCGCTGGAGTCGAACCGGGCGCCGAAGCTGACCGAACTGCGACTGCACAACGGCACCATCTGGCGGTGGAACCGCCCGGTGTACGACGTGGTGGACGGAAAACCGCACCTGCGCGTGGAAAACCGTGTGCTCCCGGCGGGTCCGACCGTGTTGGACATGATGGCCAACGCCACCTTCTTCTACGGCGCACAGCGAGCGCTGGCGGAGCAGGAACGGCCCGTGTGGACTCGGATGTCGTTCCAGGCGGCCGAGGAGAACCTCTACGCCGGCGCGCGCAACGGTTTCGACGCGCAGCTGTACTGGCCCGGTATCGGGTGGATTCCGCCCGACGAGTTGGCGCTGCGGGTGTTGTTGCCGCTGGCTCGGCAGGGACTGCGGGACTCGGGTGTGTCCGACACGGTCGCCGACCGGTACCTGGGCGTGATCGAGCAGCGGTGTCTGCGGCGGCGCACCGGCAGCATGTGGCAGCGCGACACCGTGCTTCGGGCCGAGGAACGCGGCATGGACAGGGACTCCGCGCTCGCCACCATGCTCGCGCGGTATCTGGAGCTGTCGCGCTCAGGCGAGCCCGTGCATTCCTGGCCGCTGGATTGACGCACTACCACGCCGTGCCCGCGCCCACACAGCGCACGAGTGTGTCTGCCGTAACAACACCTTGACCTCGACCTAACTCCACTTTGCAAGGTCAACTTGGTCACGCCCCGGTTAGCCTGAGCCCATAGTGGCTACTAGGTTTGGCAGCATCGGCAAGGCTTGGTCCGCAACACAAGAAGGAGGGCTCATGCCCACGTACGAGCTTCCCGACCTCGACTATGACTACGGTGCCCTCGAGCCGCACATCTCCGGCGAGATCAACGAGCTGCACCACAGCAAGCACCACCAGACCTATGTCAACGGTGCCAACCAGACGCTGGAGAAGCTGGCCGCCGCGCGGGAAGCGAACGACTTTGGTTCGATCGTCGGCCTGGAGACCACCCTGGCGTTCAACCTCGCGGGCCACGCGAACCACGTCGTATGGTGGAAGATCCTGTCGCCGAACGGTGGCGACAAGCCGACCGGCGAGCTGGCCGCCGCGATCGACGAAGCGTTCGGCTCGTTCGACAAGTTCAAGGCCCAGTTCACCGCAGTCTGCACCACCATCCAGGGCAACGGCTGGGGTGCGCTGTCGTGGGACCCGATCGGCAAGACGCTGATCACGCAGCAGCTGCGTGACCACCACAACAACATGGTGCTTCCCACCGTTCCGATCCTGCTGGTGGACGTCTGGGAACACGCGTTCTACCTGCAGTACAAGAACGTGAAGCCGGACTACATCAACGCCCTGTGGAACGTGTTCGACTGGGCGGAGATCGGTCGGCGCTTCGAGGACGCCAAGGCCGGACGCAACGGTCTGCTGCTGCCCTGACGGTTCTCGCTCCCACCACGGGACCGGTGTGAGACCGGCATGAGAAAGGCCCCGCTTTCGAGGGCGTATCGAAAGCGGGGCCTTTTTCGTTTCCCGAATTGACTGCCGCTCCCACCACGAAGCGACTGAGTTAAGGTTAGCCTAACCTCACTCCTCGGACAAGGGGCTCGGTCGCATGTTTCGCTGCTGCACCCGATAGGCCACATACCCGCAGATCAGGGCCGCGACGAGCGCAACGGCGCCCCCGATGTAGAACGGGGAACGCCCACCGAAGGTGTCGGCCATCCACCCCGTCATCGGACCACCGACGGGGTTGCCGCCCATCAGGACCAGCACGTACAGCCCCATCACGCGGCCTCGCATCTGCGGACTCACCGTCGTCTGCACGAGCGCATTGGCCGTGTTGAGGAACGTGATCGTGGCGAAGCCCAGCGGTATGAGAGCCACTCCGAACAGCGCGTACGTGGGCATGAAGGCGCCGACGAACTCGATCAGCCCCAGAGCCACCGCCGACACCAGCAACACACGCAGACTCGGCCCGCCCCGACTCCCCCGCCGCGCGGAGAGCAACGCGCCGGTGAAGGTCCCCACGGCGAGCATCGTCGAGAGCATCCCGTAGCCGTCGGCCTCGGTGCCGAAGACGTTGGCCGCCACGATGGCGAGCGAGGTGAAGAACGTGATGCCGAACGTGCTGACGAAGAACACGAGCACCATCACGGTCACCAGATCGGGCCTGCTGCGCACGTAACGCAGCCCCTCCCGCAACTGCCCCTTGGCACGGTCGACGGCGGGCGACCGGAACAGCTCGGACGACCTCATCGACGCGAGACCGGCGATGACGGCCACGGTGCTCACGGCGTTGGCGATGAACAACCAACCCATGCCCACGAGCACGATCGCGAACCCGGCGATGGCGGGACCCACGATCCGGGCCAGGTTGAAGATCGACGAGTTCAACGCGACCGCGTTGGCGGTCTGGTCGCGGCCCACCATCTCGGCCACGAACGCCTGCCGTGTCGGCACCTCCAGCGCGGACAGAGTGCCGAGCACGAAACACAGCAGGTAGACCTGCCACAGTTGCGCCGCGCCGTTCAACACCAGGCCGCCGAGCACGAGGGCCTGCAACGCCATGCCGGACTGGATCGCCATGAGCAGCTTGCGCTTGTCGACACGGTCGGCGAGCACCCCGGCCCACAGCGACAGCAACAGGGTCGGCAGGAACTGCAACGCGACGGCGATGCCGAGGGCCACCGGATTGTAGCCGCTGAGATCGAACACCAGCCAGTCCTGGGCGATGCGTTGCATCCAGGTGCCGATGTTGGAGATGATCTGGCCACTGAAGAAGAGGCGATAGTTGCGGACCCGGAGAGAGGCGAACATCCCGCGCGAGCGTTCGGGCGCGGAGCGTGATCGTGGCGGGCCGGCTTTGTCTGGGACTACGGGTAGTTCGGGTGAGGTATTCGCTGCGCTAGCCGTGCTAGTCACGCGGTGGTGTCGCCTCCCGTCATGGATGTCGTCTAACTGTGTCTGGCCATGCGTTCGATGATTTCCGCCGCCTCGGAGAGCACGTGACGCTCCCTCTCGGTCAGCTCGGCCAACCGCTGATCCAGCCACACTTCCCGGCGGGAGATCGTGGCCCGCACGTAGTCCTGCCCTTCCTTGGTCAGGGCGACGATCGCCTGTCTCCCGTCAGTGGGATGGGGGCTGCGCTCGACGTAGGCGATGCCCTCCAGCGCCGAGATGACTCGCGTCATCGACGGTGGCTGCACTCCCTCTCGGGCGGCCAACTGCCCGGGTGTCATAGGACCGCATTTGTATAGCGAGGACAAAGCCGAGATCTGAGTCAGTGAGACGTCGTCACTGGCTCGTTGCGCTCGCAGCCTGCGGTTCAGCCGAACGACCGCCAACCGAAGACGGCTGGCCAGCGATCGTTCATCAGCGGTTTCCGACACATCCTTAGCATACCTCACGATTACTCTTTCCTACGCTCTCAGCGATGAGACGGCCGTCATGATCGCAGGCAGGAGGGCTCCCCGGCGGCTACATCCGCCGCGCCGCCGTTCCCACGTCCGCGGTGATCGACGAGACGGGTGTCATACGTCCGATCCCACACCGAGGAGCCCAAAGCCTGTCTACACTTCGGATCCGAACGGTCTCGCACGGTGGACAACGACACGGATGGGGGCAAGCCGTGACCGAATTGAAGGACCTGGACCTCAGCGGCGGCGGTGCTACGGGGAAGCCGGGCGGGGCCTCCGGCTCGATATGGGACGGGCTGTTCGGAGCGAACGGTTCGTTGGGCACCGGCTCGATGGAGCAGGCCAAGAAGTCGGCGGGCGCACTGGTCGAGTCGGCCAAGAACGGCGGATTCACGGTCACCAAGGAGAGCGCGGAGCACCTACTCAAGGCGCTGCGAAACAGTTTGAAGGACATCGAGGAAGCAGAGGCCACGCTCCGGAACTTCGAGCAGGAACAAAACTCGGAGACCATGACTACGGTCAGCTAGCTCGTAGCCCAGTACCAATACGACGCCGCCAACGGGCCGGGCTCTGCGAAGAAATCGATCGAAGAACTGAGGATAGTACTGCAGCTGAGCATCGAAGCTCTCTTACGCGCCTCCGATCAGTACGAGGAACATGAAGCCGAAGTACAGGACGCGTTGCGGCGCATGGCACAGGATTGATCGATGCGAACAAGAGAGCGAACGTTACGACCGTGCCTCGCACTCACAGCAGCGGGCCTCCTGCTGAGTCTCGCCGCCTGCTCAGGTGAGACCACAGGACAACCGCACGCACAGACAAACGCTCCGACTTCCGGTGTTGAGGCGGCACCGCCCAGCACGAACGAGGCCGGAGACGCCCTGAGCCTCTCTATCGCCCCCTGCAGCCTGCTCTCCACAGACGATCTCGCGGAGCTCGGAACCTTCGAGGACGGCAAGCGGGTGAAGATGCCGGACTCACGGACCTGTCGTTGGCAGTTACCACCGACCATGGAGAACAACTACGAGGGAATCGTCGTCGACCTCGATGTCCGAGATCAGCAGAGCGTGGAGTCGATGAACCCGGCCGGAGGCGGAGAAGTAACGACGGCCGAGGTCAACGCACGCCCCACTGCGGTAGCACCGGACCCCTCGGGAACGAACTGCACGATAGGCATGAAGGTCGACGACAGCTCACGGATCGACGTCGGCATCGTGGGGCCGGACGGCCTCACCTGCGACATCGCCAGCACCATCGCCTACCTCGTCGAGCCGCGCCTGCCTGAGTTGCCGTCCTGACCCGCCGGGTGTGCTCGGCACCTGCCCATGCCGACGTCGAGCACACCCGAGGATCAACCCAGCACCTGTTGGATCGGCTCGATCGCGAAGTACACCACGAACGACAGCGACACGATCCACATCAGCGGGTGCACCTGTCGCGCCTTGCCGGTGACGGCCTGGATGAGCACGTAGGTGACGAAGCCCGCGCCGATGCCGTTGGCGATCGAATACGTGAACGGCATGACGACGATGGTCAAAAACGCGGGCAGCGCCACCGCGAAGTCCTTGAAGTCGATCTCGGTGATCTGCCGCACCATCATCGCGCCCACGACGACCAACGCGGGTGCCGCCGCCTCGATCGGCACCACCTGGTACAGCGGGGTGAAGAACATGGCCGCGATGAACAGCAACCCGGTGACGACGTTGGCCAGGCCGGTGCGCGCGCCTTCCCCGATGCCCGCGGCCGATTCCACGAACACCGTGTTGGAGCTCGACGAGGCCACACCACCGGCGACGGCACCCACCGAGTCGACGAACAGGCCCTTGCCGACGTTGGGCAGACGCCCCTCCTTGTCCGCCAGCTTGGCCTCCTGGCCGAGGCCGGTCATGGTGCCGATGGTGTCGAAGAAGTCGGTGAGCACGAGGGTGAACACCAAAAGCGCCGCCGTCAGCGCCGGGATCTGCACCCACGCGTCGAAGTTGAAAGCGCCCACCAAAGACAGATCGGGCAGACTGAAGACCGAGTCGGGCAAGGCCGGGTAACCGAGGTTCCAGCCCTTGGGGTCGACCCCGAGGGACGGCCCCACCTTGACGATGGCCTCGACGATGATCGACAGCGCCGTGCCGAACAGGATGCCGAGCAGGATCGCGCCCTTGACGTTCCTGGCCACGAGGATGCCCATGACCACGAGCGTCACCACGAACACCATCGTGGGCCACGAGGCGATCGACCCGTCGATGCCCAACTGAACGGGCACCGTCGTGCCCGCCGCGTCCGGGACACGCCGCACGAACCCGGCGTCGACCAGCCCCACGATGGCGATGAACAACCCGATGCCCACGGCGATGCTCGCCTTGAGTGGCTGCGGCACCGCGTTGAACACCATCGTGCGCACCCCGGTGACCACCAGCAGCAGCACCACGATGCCGTTGACCACCACGAGCCCCATGGCCGCGGGCCAGGTCATCTGCGGGGCGATCGACACCGCGACGAGGGTGTTGATCCCCAGACCGGCCGCGATCGCGAACGGGAAGTTCGCGACAACACCCATCAGGATGGTCATCACACCCGCGACCAGGGCGGTGACGGCCGTGACCTGGTCGACGGGCAGGATCGCCCCGGTCATGTCCTTGGCCGCGCTCGGGTCATCCGCGGAGTAGCTACCGAGGATGAGCGGATTGAGCACGATGATGTAGGCCATGGTCACGAACGTGACCAGGCCACCGCGCATTTCGCGGCCGACGGTCGAACCTCGCTCACTGATCCGGAAGAATCGATCGAGCCGCGACCGCTGTTCTCGCGCGGTCACATCTGACATCGCTCACCTGCCTTGTTCATTCGCGGCAGCGGTAGCCTGTCCCACGTGGACGAACCGAACAACCCACCGGAGATCGCAGGACGGCTTCGTCCTACTCCTGAACTGCCGACATCTGTGGTCAGCCTTTGGATTCCCGTGACCGGAGGCACTGCGGCCTGGCTGATCGCCTTCGTCGTGCTGTTGGTCACCGGCGTCCACGGCGTGTGGCTGTGGACGACTCTCGCGGGGGTCGGGCTCGGCCTTGTGGGCATGGCAATCATGGTGTGGCAGCGAGCCGCGTCCCGCAGAGGGTCGCGTTTTGCACAACGAAACCTTTAACACACTCACTGAATGTGAGTACACGTGGACCATTCGCATCAACCCAGCGCAACGCGGGGATCCGGGTCGTCGAGCAACCGCTCGACGAACACCCGATCGGCCCACCGGTCCGCGGCCCACGCGAAGGCGCGGGCGAGGCCGTCCGGGGAATCGGCGGCATGCAGGTCACCGTCGTTCCACCACGGCACGGCGACGTCCGCCACGCTCAGTTCCTCGTGAATCACGACACCGCCGTCCGGCACGGTGACGCCCAACAGGTCGGCGACCTCCACGATCGCGGGTAGGTCGGTCCACGCGACGAACTCGCCCTCGTCGTCGACCGTCGCGGTGGTCTCGTCCGTGGCCAACGGCAGGTCGAGCACATCGGCGAGCGCGGGCGCGTCGGCGAAATCCACGGCGGCGACGAGCCGGTCGAGCGGCCACAGCGCGAGTAACCACGGCGCGTCGAGCACCACAGCGTCGAAGGCGTCGCACACCGTGCCGGCGAGGGTGCGCACCCGCTCCGGTGGCTCCACGTCGTCGGGCACCAGGCGGGACAGGGCGCTGTGGGCGCGCAACACGAGCCCGGGTGGCACGGTCCGGTTCTCGTCGCCGAGCCGCGCGCACACCAGCTCGGCGTCGTCGGCGTCGCCGACGGTGAGCTCGGAACGCACCCCGATCAGTGCCAGCAGCTCGTCGCTCAGACCCGCATCGGGCACGGGGTCGAACAGGCCGGCCAGCTCACCGGCGGAAGGCAGTCGCCACTGCCTCGGCGGCCTGCCCGCCAACAGGGCGTTGACGGCCAACCAGTCCCGCACCCGGCCGTCCGGCGCGGTGAGCGCACGCCACGTGTCGGGCTCGGCGGACAACAGGCGCACGGCGCGGGGCCACGCGTCGTCCGCCACGAGGTCGAGGTCCGGGATGGACGGTTCGGCGCTGTCCGGGTCGGCCGGGTCGAGTTCGTCGTCACCGAGGACGACGAAGCCGTCCCGCACCCCGACCGCCACGAGTGTCTCCCGGTCCCACCGGTCCGCGACCTCGGCCGACAGCACGTCGAGAGGCGCGTCGTCGCCGACGGCATCGGGGTGCAGCACGTCGAGGATCGCGGCGTCGGGCAGGACCGACTCGTCCGCGCGGCGCCAGCCCGACTCCGTGGGCAACGCCAACGCGCCGAGTTCGGCGTCCCGCACGGTCCCCACCACCGACACCCACGACAGCACGGCGTCGATCAGCGGCTCGACGTCCAGTCCGGCGAGGGCGTTGTCGACGCTCCGTCCGACGGCGTCGACCACGGCGGGTGCGCGCAACAGCTCGGCGGGCCCCGCGCTCGTCGCTCCGAGCCGTTGGAGCAACGGGTGCCCGGCGTCGGGATGCACCACGTGCAGCCCCGGCACGTCGAGGGCGGCGACGTCACCCGCAACGTCGTCGGCCAGCAACACCCCGCGCGCACCCGGCACGGTGCGGCCGTCGGCGAGCGGGACCGGCACCGCACCCAGTTCGTCGAGGTCCACCTCGGCGCGTTCCACGGCCGCGAGCAACTCGGCGTAGACCGCCCGCCACCACGACGCGGCGCGGTCGATGCCGGTCAGGCTCTCCACCAGCTCGGCGACACCGAGCGGCCGCGCCTGCACGGCTCCCGCGGTCCGCGCGGCCTCACGACCGCACAGCGGCGCGGCCACCAGTTCGGGCACCACGTCGGCCACCAACTCGACCAGCCGGGGTGAGTCCACATCGAGCACTCGCGCACCGCGGCCCGGCAACTCGCCCGACACAGCCGACGGCAACCACGCGTCGTCGGCCAGCCGCGCGGTGACGAGGTCGCGAAGAAGCCCGTCGACGTCCGAGAGCGGGAACCCGGGCCGCGGCACGAGAGCGAGCCGGTAGCGGGCGGGCAGCCGCCGCACGAGCCCGGGATAGGCCTCGGCCGCGTCCTGAAGAGCCCGCACCACGTCCGGTGAATCGGCCGAGGCCAACACCCGACGTCGCGAGGGCTCCGTCGGCACCGACGTGCTCAACAACCGCGCGGGCAGCGACAACCGCTCGTCGGTGGGAGTCGGCGCGTGCAGCACGTCGGCACCGAGCGGCTGGGGAACGCCCTCGTCGGTGACCGGTATCGCCCACACGCACCCTTCGCCGTGGTGGGTGAGCCAGCGGGTCCACCCGTCGTCGGGTGCGGTGAGCACCACCTCGTCGCCGTCCGTCCGCCGGGCCCAACAACGACCCTCGACCTCCACCTCGACCAGCCACGGCAGCACCAGCAGCACATCGGCCACCTCGGCCTCGATCCGCTCCAGCACCTCACGCGGATCCACCCGCAACGGCAGGCGCACCTCGGTATCGAAGCCGTCCGGCACCGGCGGCTCGTCGTCGGGCAGCGGCCACGGCAACCGCAGGACGGGGACCTCGTCCGCCTCCCACACCCGCCGAGTGCGGGTCGCGGAGAACGCCACCCCACCGGTTCGGGAGACCACACGAGGCTCGCTGGTCAAGGACAGTACGGCGGCGAACCCGACTCCGAATCTGCCCACGAGGTCCCGCGAGTCGGTGGCTTCCTCCCCGCTCCCCGCGCCGGCTCCGCCCGGTCCGCCGTCCTTACCCGACGCCCGCAGTGACGCGAGCGCCTCCACACCACGCTGGTCGAGTGGCGCTCCCGTGTTGGCCACGCGCAGCTCACCGTCGACCACGCGAACACGCATCCGGCCCGGCTCGCCCGCGAGTGCCGCGGCGTCCGCCGCGTTCTGTGCGAGCTCGACGAACACGCGGTCTCGGTAGGCGCCGAGCAACAGGTCACGCTCGGCTCGGGTGTCCTCGGTGAACCGGGTCGGCGAGTCCCACCAGGACCGCAGCACCGCCTGTCTGAGTTCGTCGGTCGACAGCGACGTTCCGGGCCCGGTCACACCGTCGAATCCGGCTCGGACGGCTGGGACGGCTGAGACGAGGACTGCGGGCCCTGTTCAGCACCCTTCTCGGTGCCCTTCTCAGCGGCCTCCTCGGCCGTTCCGCTGTCGACGATCTCCATGTCCAACAGCGAGTCGTCGTACACCAGCTCGGCCACCGGCACCGACGAGCTCGTCTCGAGCTGCGCCTCGGAATGGGCACCGCAGCCGAACTCGGCGTGGACCACGTGCCCGTCCGCCGGGGAGATCTCGTTGGCGCACACCCCGAACGCCGACCGCAGTGACCCGGCCAGCTGGAGGTAGAAACCGCAGGTGCCGCACGTGGCGGGCGCGCTGCGGGCCATGTCGGATCGGGGACCGTACTCGCTGCGGTACCAGCGGGTGGCCGCCTCCTGTCGCCCGTACCGCGACATCACCCGCACCCGGCCGAGCCCGATCTCCTTGACCGCGTCCTCGGCCTCGGGGTCGTCGAGCGTCGCATACGCCGGGGCGAGCCGCGGGTCGTCCGGGTGTGTCGGGAAGATGTCGCCGACACCCAGGTCGCCGGGGCGAACCCTGCGTTCCCACGGCACCCACCTCGGCGCGACGATCGCGTCCGGCCCCGGGGTGAGCACCACCTCGCTGATCGTGACGGGGGCGTCCTCGTCGGCCGTGGCCACCGTGACCGACCAACGCCAACCCCGGTAGCCGGGGAGTGTGGAGTCGAACAGGTGCGTCACCGACACGGCGTCCTCGTGCACCGCGCCCACGTAGTCGCCGACGTTCTCGTCGCCGCCGTCCTGTACCGCTGCCTCGCGCGCCGGCTCGACCGCATCGAGCAGCTTCCTGCGGATCGTGCCGTCGTCGTGCGTCAGCAGCAGGCTCATGCCACCAATTGTGCAGCACTCAACGACTACTCCGGAGGGGCGGGTTCATGCCAAGGTGGGAACCGTGCGTCGAGTGCTCAACCGAACGATCCGCGCCGGAACGGCCGCACTCACCGTGACGACGGTAGTGGCGGCATGTGGACAGGCCCCGGAGTCGAACTCCGGTGGGAGCACCGGCGGCGTTCCTCAGCCGGAAGAGTTGCGTGTCGAAGTCGTCGACGTGCTCCCCCACGACCCGGAGGCATTCACCCAAGGCCTCGAAGTGGTCGACGACACCCTCTACGAAGGGACCGGGCTTGTCGGCGAGTCGACGCTGCGCGCGGGACCGCTCGGTGGCGAGCCCACCACCGTCGTGTCCCTGCCCGAGCCACTGTTCGGCGAAGGCATCACCGTGGTCGACGACCGGATCTGGCAACTCACGTGGCGCGACGGCGTCGCCATCGAACGCGACCGCGCCACGTTGGACGAGCTCCGCCGAGTCGACTACGAGGGCGAGGGCTGGGGACTGTGCCACCAGCACGACCACGACCGGCTCGTGATGAGTGACGGCACGGCCACGCTGACGTTCCGCGACCCCGACGACTTCTCCGTCGTCAACACCGTGGAGGTCACCGACACCGACGGCCCGGTCACCGACCTCAACGAGCTGGAATGTGTCGGCGAAGACGTCTACGCCAACGTGTGGCACACCGACGACATCCTGCGTATCGATCCGGACAGCGGCTTCGTCACCGCACGTATCGACGCGTCCGGGTTGCTCACCCCTCAGGAAGCGGCCGACGCCGACGTGCTCAACGGCATCGCCGCACTCGACGAACCGGATCACTTCCTGGTCGCCGGCAAGCTGTGGCCGAAGATGTTCACGGTGCGGTTCGTCCCGACGAGCTGAACAACCGGACAGATCCACGTGGATACGGCAGGATTGGCTCATGCGTTCCGGTCGCAGGGGTAGGCGGAAGTGGACGCCCGACGAAAGGGCGGGCCGACCGTCGGACCACAACCCCCCGGGCACGCGGCGGTCCACACCCGAGACCACGGCCTACTCGGCCGACACGGTTCCCACGGCCGACGACGCGCCGACGGGCGCGGTCCCGATGCAGCCACCACCCCCGCCCCGGGGTGCCAGACCCTATCCGCGCGAGACCACCCGAACGCACCGAACGACGCGGACACCGCCACCCCGACGGTCCCGTCCCGGCGCCGCGTCCCCTCCGCCCAGCTACGAGCACTACGACACCGCCGGCTACGCCCCCGGACAGACGCCCGAGTCGTTCGAATCCGAACCGACCACGACCCGCCACGGCTTCGAAGCCGCCGACCAGCGGCGCCTGCCGAAGAAACTCACGGTCACCCGGGTGGCGGCACTGCGCAGCCGCGAACTCAGCGGACAGGCCGTCGCCGCGTTCCGCCGCGCCACCACCGCCGACGGCGCCGACAAGTCCGGCCTCACCTCGCTGACGTATGCGGTGATGCTGAACTACGCCAGCGACGCCGCGATGGCCGTCGCGCTGGCCAACACCCTGTTCTTCGCCGCCAGCAGCGGTGAGAGCCGAGGCAAGGTGGCGCTCTACCTGCTCATCACCATCGCGCCGTTCGCCCTGGTGGCGCCGGTGATCGGCCCGGCTCTCGACAGGATCCAACGAGGGCGCAGGCTGGCGATGTGCGTGTCGTCGGCGGGTCAGGCGCTGATGTGCGTGCTCATGGCACTCAACTTCGACAGCTGGGTGCTCTACCCCGCCGCGCTCGGCAAGATGGTGCTGTCGAAGTCGTTCATGGTGCTCAAAGCCGCCGTCACCCCCAGGGTGCTCCCACCCGAGATCACCCTGTCGAAGACCAACGCCCGACTCGCCGTGTTCGGGCTCGCCGCCGGCGGCGTGTTCGGTGCGGTCGCCAGCGGGTTGAACTGGGCGTTCGGCTCGTCGGGCGCACTGTGGTTCACCGCACTCATCTGCGTCGTCGGCGCTGTGCAGGCCATGCGTATCCCGTCGTGGGTGGAGGTCACCGAGGGCGAGGTGCCCGCCTCGCTGACGGCCAACCTGCCCAAGAAGAAGGCGACCCGCGCGCCAATGGCCCGGCACGTCGTGGTTGCACTGTGGGGCAACGGCTCCATCCGCGTGCTGACCGGGTTCCTCATGATGTTCGCCGCGTTCGCAGTGAAGGCCGAGACCGAGAACAGCGGTCAGAGCGCGTTCGTGCAGTTGTTGCTGCTCGGCGTCATCGGTGCCGCCGCCGGTGTCGGAGGGTTCCTCGGCAACGCGCTCGGGTCTCGCATGCAGTTCGGCAAACCCGACCAGGTCGTCCTCACGTGCCTGGCGAGCGTCCTCGCCTCCACCATCATCGCCGCCATCGCGTCGGGCCTGGCCACCGCCGCACTCGTCGGACTCGTCGGCTCCACCGCGAGCGCGCTGGCGAAGAACAGCCTCGACGCCGTCATCCAGCAGGACATGCCGGAGGAATCGCGGGCGTCGGCGTTCGGCCGTTCCGAGACGGTGCTGCAACTGGCCTGGGTCTTCGGTGGCGCGGTCGGGTTGCTGCTGCCGCCCACCTACTGGATCGGGTTCCTCGTGGTGTCCGTGCTCCTGGCGCTGGGCCTCGCACAGACATGGGTGGTACGCAGCGGTTCCTCCCTGCTCCCGTCGCTGCGGCGCAGGCCGTCCCCCGGACCCGATCCACAGCCGAGCCGGGTCGACTCGTAGTCTCGCCGTCATGCGACGTTCAGTAGTGGCATTGGTCGCCGCGGGGGCGGCCGTCCTGGCAGGGTGTTCGGCTCCACCGCCACCCGAGGTGACGTTCTACACCGATGGTGAGAGCGTCAGAGCCGCCCCCATGAACTACTGCGACGCCCTGCTCACCCACTGCGAGATCACCGACGGTGAACCCGCCGTGCTCGACGCACGCCCCGGCCAGCCGGTCCAGATCTCGGTGCCCTCCGAGATCGCCGAGTCCCCGTGGCTGGTCATCGTGCAGTCCTACGACCCCGAGGGCAATCTGCTCCCGATGAGCCAGGAGGTGTTCACCGACGGCACCCAACTCGCTCACACGGTGATCCCCGAGTCGGCGGAGCACCAGGTCCTCGTGGTGGAGGTGCAGCAGCTCGGCGCCGCCTACGCGGTGAACGAGCGGGACGAACCGATCCTCGACGAGAACGGCCAGCCACAGCTCGTGGTGCGCGGCGTGTGGTCGCTGCAGATCGCCCCTCAGGAGCAGAGGTCCCCGCTGGAACAGCAATCCGCCGACTGACCACGGCGGCGCCCGAACCCGCGGACACGGCTACGCAGACTGCGGACACGGCTACGTAACCTGCGGACACGCGGGCTTACGGGTCGAGGTCGCGCGCCACCGCGCGCATGACCTCGGCGATGCGCTTGGTGTTCTTGCGTTCGGGATAACGACCCTTGCGCAGATTGGGCTGGACCCTCATCTCCAACAACTTGATCATGTCTTCGATGAGGCCGTGCAGCTCCTCGGCGGGACGTCGTCGCGCCTCGGCCACCGAGGGCGGTGGGTCGAGCAATCTGACGGACAGAGCCTGTGGTCCGCGCCTACCCTCGGCGATGCCGAACTCCAGTCGCTGACCGGCCTTGAGCGTCTCGACGCCCTGCGGCAGCGCGGACTTCCGAACATAGACGTCCCTGCCTCCGTCCTCTGTGACGAAGCCGAACCCCTTGTCCGCGTCGTACCACTTGACCTTGCCGGTCGGCACTGCCCCTCACCGTTCCTTCGCTCTTCCGCAACGGACCACGCCGTCACGCGGCCCCGCACGACGAACGCGCCCTAGGCGTACCCAGGACGCGCCCCACATCTAGCCTATCTCGCCACACGTGCCACGGCGAAGGTGATTGCCCGCCCCGAGAGCCCGCCGAGAGCCCGCTCTCCCCGTCACCCGCTGCGAGGAGAAGGGTCCGACCGCAGCCTCTAAGATGTTCGACATGGAAACCGCTGTCCACAAGAAGAAGTCGGCCGCTGAGCGAAAGCCCTGGCTGATGCGGGTCGGCATCGGGTTGTTCACGGCGGGCATGGTCGCTGTGGTCGTGGTGTTCCTGCTCTTCGCCGCGGGCTACTCGGAACTGCCGGTGTGGTTGTCCGCGTTCGCCGGCGTGATCACTCCACTCGGCTTGGGGCTGGGCTTGCTCGCCCTGATCCGGGAGCACCGTCAGGCGTGACGTCGGCGCGTGGGCCGTGCTGGGCGAGCCACGCGGGGAACTCCACAAGCGACTCCAGCACCACGTGCGCGCCCGCGTCGAGCAGTTCACTCCTGTCACACGGCCCGGTGGTGACACCCACCGCGACCGCGTTCGCCGCCAGCGCCCCCTTGATGTCACCCACATGGTCGCCAACGAACACGTGGGCGCTGTACTCGGTCAAGGCCGCGGCTTTCCCGGTCGACCACAGCTCGCCCACGAGCGTGTCGACCGTCCAACCGAGCGCCTGCAGGTGAAGTTCGGCGTTGCGGGCGTATTTGCCGGTGACGACGAGGGTCCGCCCTCCCGAGCCGCGAACGGCGTCCAGCGCCTCGACCGCACCGGGCAACGCGACGGTGCGTGGGATGACGAGCTCGGGATAGATCTGTCGAAACCGCGCCACGAGCGCGGGGATGCGTTCCTCGGGCGCTCCGAACTCACGGAGCACCTGGTCCAACGGTGGTCCGAGGTGTGCGGCGAAGTGTTCGCCGTCGAACGGCAGACCCGACTCGTCGGCGAGCCTGTTCATGGCCGCGACCATGCCCGGTCGGGGATCGATGAGTGTCATGTCCAGGTCAAAACCCACGCACATACCCACTCGGACCACAGTAGCCGCTTGACACGAAGACCTGACCCGTCCAGCCGATTGACATATCAACCGATCGTGTCAAGATCAATACGTGTCGCGGGTCACTAATTACGCCGAGCGCGCCAAGGCGCACTTACGCGAGGAACTACTCGACGCCGCCGCCGAACTGCTGATCCGCGGCGGCTACGCCGGATTGCGTATGGCCGATGTCGCCTCGGCGGTCGGGGTGAGCAGGCAGACGGTCTACAACGAGTTCGGCGGCAAGTCGGCACTGGTGCAAGCGGTGGCACTGCGCACGCTCGCCGAATTCACCGGCGGCATCCAACGACGACTCGACGAGGCCGTCGACGTCCTCGCGGGCATCCGCTCCGCCACCGCTTACACCATCGAGCACGCCAAGGAGAACCGACTGGTCGCCGCGGTCACCGGCGCGGAGGCGGCCGAGGACCTGCTTCCGCTGCTCACCACACGGGGCGAACCGGTCCTGAATGCCGCCACGGACATCGCCGAGGCGTACCTGCGGCAACGTCGACCGGAGCTTTCCGAACCACGGTTGATCGCCGAGACCATGACGCGGTTGACGTTGAGCTATCTCGTCCTGCCCACCCGCACCGCGGCCGAGGCCGCCGACGCCGTGTGCGCCGTGATCGGACCGCTGCTGGAACCCGCCGACCGCACTCGTCGTGCCCCCAGACGTGGCCCCGGATGGGACCACAGAACCGACCACCGTGCCCCAACGATGTGAAGAAGGGACGCCCATCATGACCGACAACGTCGTCGAGCACCGAGATGGCTTTCACTCCCTGCGCCGGGGAGGGCTGAACTGGGAAACGTTGCCGCTACGGCTGTTCGTGAAAGGCAACCGCAAGTTCTGGAACCCGGCCGACATCGACTTCAGTGCCGACGCGCGGGACTGGAAAGCGTTGACCGACGAGGAACGCCGGTCGGCGACCTACCTGTGCGTACAGTTCGTGGCCGGCGAGGAGGCCGTCACCGAGGACATCCAACCGTTCATGAAGGCGATGGCCGCCGAGGGCAGGCTGGGCGACGAGATGTATCTGTCGCAGTTCTGCTTCGAGGAGGCCAAACACACCGAGGTCTTCCGGCGGTGGATGGACGCCGTGGGGCTCACCGACGACCTGCACCCGTTCGTGGCGGAGAACCCTCACTACCGCAAGTTGTTCTACGAGGAGCTGCCCGAATCACTCGGCGTGCTGGCCGAGGACCCCAGTCCCCGCAACCAGGTGCGGGCGAGCGTGACGTACAACCACGTCATCGAGGGTTCGCTGGCGTTGACGGGCTACTACGCGTGGCAGAAGCTGTGCACGAGCCGCGGCATCCTGCCCGGTATGCAGGAACTGGTACGGCGGATCTCGGACGACGAACGCCGACACATGGCCTGGGGCACGTTCACGTGCCGGCGACACGTGGCCGCCGACGACTCCCTGTGGGAGGTCGTGCAGCAGCGTATGGGCGAACTCCTGCCCCACGCCCTCGGCATGATCGAGTGGGTCAACCAGCAGTTCGACGAGCCCCCGTTCGGTATCGACAATTCCGAGTTCGTGCAGTACGCGGCCGATCGCGCCCAACGCAGGCTGAGCGCGATCGAGTCGGCACGCGGGGCGAACGTCGCCGAGATCGACCTCGACCACTCGCCCGAACAGTTGGAGGAGACCTTCGGCCGGGAGGACGAGCAGGCGTTCGCCGAGGCCGCCGGACAAACGTCCTAAAGACAGAGGGTTTCGGTGGCGTCGCTCGTACTCAGGGCGCTGGGCGCGAGCGATGTCACCGAAGTCCGAGCAGTTCCACCGCCTTCTTGCGCATCTCCACCTTGCGGACCTTGCCGGTGACGGTCATCGGGAACTCGTCCACCACGTGCACGTAACGCGGAATCTTGTAATGGGCGAGCTTGCCGGTACAGAACTCTCGTAGGCTCTCGGCCGTCACCGGCTCGGCTCCCTCCCGCATCCGGACCCAGGCCATGAGTTCCTCGCCGTAGCGCTCGTCGGGCACGCCGATCACCTGAGCGTCGAGGATGTCCGGGTGGGTGTAGAGGAACTCCTCGATCTCGCGCGGGTAGATGTTCTCCCCACCTCGGATGACCATGTCCTTGAGACGTCCGGTGATGTTGACGTAGCCCTCTTCGTCCATCACGGCGAGATCGCCGGTGTGCATCCAGCGGGCCGCGTCGATGACCTCGGCGGTCTTGTCGGGCTGTTCCCAGTAGCCGAGCATCACCGAGTATCCGCGCACGCACAACTCACCCGGGGTGCCGCGGGGGACGGTGAGCCCGGTGTCCGGGTCGATGATCTTGGCTTCCAGATGCGGGCCGACCCGGCCGACGGTGGACACGCGCCGTTCCACGGAGTCGTCGACCCTGGTCTGCATCGACACGGGCGAGGTCTCAGTCATGCCGTAACAGATGGACACCTCGGTCATGCCCATGCGGTCGATGACCTGCTTCATCACCTCCACCGGGCACGGTGAACCCGCCATGATGCCGGTGCGCAGGCTGGACAGGTCGTAGGAGTCGAAGTCCGGTTCGGCGAGTTCGGCGATGAACATTGTCGGCACGCCGTACAGCGACGTGCAGCGTTCGGCTTGAACGGCGGCGAGGGTTTTCGCGGGATCGAACGCGGGCGCGGGGATCACCATGCAGGCCCCGTGAGTGGTGGCGGCGAGGTTTCCCATCACCATTCCGAAACAGTGGTAGAAGGGCACCGGGAGGCAGATGCGGTCTTCCTCGGTGTAGTGGCACAGCTCGCCGACGAAGAATCCGTTGTTGAGGATGTTGTGGTGCGACAGCGTCGCGCCTTTGGGAAAGCCGGTCGTGCCCGACGTGTACTGGATGTTGACGGGGTCGTCGGCGCTCAACGCCGCCTGTGCCCGCGACAGCTTCGCCGGATCGGCTTTCCGGCCCGCGTCGAGCAGCTCGACCCAGTCGTCACTGTCGAGGAGCACCACGTCGGTCAAAGCCGAGCACCGGGGCCGCACCTCGCGGATCATGCCCGCGTAGTCGGAGGTCTTGAACTCGCTCGCGGCGACCAGTGTGGAGATTCCGGCCTGGTTGAGGACGTATTCCAGTTCGTGCGCCCGGTACGCCGGGTTGATGTTGACCAGGATCGCGCCGATCTTGGCCGTCGCGTACTGGGTCAGGGTCCATTCCGGGCGGTTCGGTGCCCAGATACCCACGCGGTCGCCTTTCACGACGCCTCTGTCCAGTAGGCCGAGGGCCAGTGCGTCGACGTCGGCGACGAACTCGCGGTAGGTCCAGCGGCGCCCACTCGCGTAGTCGACGAGGGCGTCCCGGTCGGCGAAAGTCCGCGCTGTTCGATCAAGGTTGTCACCGATGGTGTCTCCGAGCAACGGCACCGCCGACGTGCCGGAGGTGTAACTCGGAGCCGTGAGCGCATGCTGCATGGTGCCTCCTCAACGGTGAGCGACAGCAGCACGAGTTTACTGAGGCACGCGTCACAAAAGCCATGATTTTCGGCGAACACGGACGCTCGTCGACCTGGCGCGGGAGAATGGACCGATGCGGGCTCTACTGAACGTGATCTGGCTGGCGCTGTCCGGGATCTGGCTGGCACTCGCCTACACCCTCGCCGGTATCGTCTGCTGCATCCTCATCGTCACGATCCCGTTCGGGCTCGCGTCGTTCCGCATCGCCGCCTACGCGCTGTGGCCGTTCGGCCGGACCGTGACCGATCGCCGGTCCGCCGGTATCCCGTCGTTGTTCGGCAACCTCGTCTGGCTCCTTCTGGCTGGGTGGTGGATCGCGCTCACACACCTCGTCACCGGTGTTCTGCTGTGCCTCACGGTCATCGGCATTCCGCTGGGGATCGGGAACTTCAAGATGATCCCCGTGTCACTGCTGCCGTTGGGCAGGGAGATCGTGCCCGCCTGAGCCGGGAAGAGACAGCACGGTCGGTACCGCGTAGCACCCACTAGAAGGGTTCGATGTCGGTGTCGTCCGGCTCGTACGGCAGCTCGACGACCAGGCAGGGTCCGCCCGCGAACAGTCCCGCGTCGATGCCGAGCACCCGGCCGCCCGCGTAGAGATACGGGGCGTCGAGCTCCGCCGGGTGCACACCCACCTGGTCGGCGATGACACTGTGGCCGTGCACGATGCGCTCACCACCGAGTTGCGACAGCATCTCGTCCGCCGCGTCGACGCCCTCGGAACGCGAACCGTGCCGTCATCCGGCACCACACGTCCCACCACTCGGCGAGGTCGTCACCGGTCAACACACGCCGCACCGCCGAGTTGATCTCCTCGATCGTGTCGCCCCACTCGAGGTACTCCAGCGTGTCCGAATGCACCAGCAGGTGGTCGGCGACCAACTCCATGACCGGCCGCGACGTCAGCCACTCGATGTGTTCGTCGGTGAGCGCGTCCTGATCCGCCAGTTGCCCGCCGTTGACGGCCCAGCTCCGGGCGAAACTGCGGCCTCCACCGCCGGCGGCCTCGGCCGGTACGGGCGTGTCGCCGAAACGGTACATCCCGAGCAGCAGGATCTCGTGGTTGCCGAGCAGGCTCTCGACGGCCCCGCCCACCGACGGTGCCTGTCGTTGCAGCTCCCGCACCAGGTCGATGGCCCCGACTCCGTCGGGTCCCCGGTCCACGAAATCCCCGAGGAACCACAGGTGGGCATCGGCCCCGGTCCAGTTGTCGGCACTGTCGACGAGGTCAGCGTCACGTAACGCGGCGGCCAGTTCGTCTCGGTGGCCGTGAACGTCGCCGACGACGAACGTGGGATGGTCGAGCACGCCCCGACGATAAGCCCTGGTTTTCCAGCCCTCGGGGTCAACCCGCCTGAAACGGGTCGTGGGTGCGTCCGACGAGGTCGGCGATCGAGTCGACGACCAGAGTCGGGCGGAACGGGTAGCGCTCGGCCGACTCGCGGGTGGAGATGCCGCTGAGCACCAGCACGGTCTGCAGACCGGCCTCGATCCCCGAGTGAATGTCGGTGTCCATCCGGTCACCGATCATGATCGTGTGTTCGCTGTGCGCGCCGAGGGACCGTAGGGCCGAACGCATCATCAGCGGGTTCGGCTTGCCGATGTAGTAGGGCGACAAGCCGGTGGCGCGCTCGATGAGTGCCGCGACGGAGCCCGTGGCGGGCAGCACGCCCTCCCGACTCGGTCCCGTCGCGTCGGGGTTGGTGGCGATGAACCTCGCCCCCTGCTCGATCAGCCGGATGGCCCTGGTGATGGCGGTGAAGCTGTAAGTACGGGTCTCCCCCAGCACGACGTAGTCGGGGTCGATGTCGGTGAGCACGTAACCGGCTTCGTGCAGCGCAGTGGTGAGCCCGGCCTCCCCGATCACGAACGCCGAACCGCCCGGTCGCTGGTTGCTCAGAAACCGCGCGGTGGCCAACGCGGACGTCCAGATGGCTTCCTCGGGCACGTCCAACCCCGAACGGGCCAGCCGCGCACGCAGGTCACGGGGCGTGTAGATCGAGTTGTTGGTCAACACGAGAAACCGTGCCCCGTTCGCTTTCAGCTCGGCGAGGAACTCGTCGGCCCCGGGCACAGGGTGCTCCTCGTGCACCAGCACGCCGTCCATGTCGGTGAGGTAGTTCCACTGTTGCTCGGTCATGGTGTTCCAGCCTATGGCCTCCGCGCCGACTCCGGGGCCGGATGAACGGTGACCGCGGCGGCCTTGACGGTGAGCCGGACGGGGGTGCCGAGATCGAACGCGAGATCGGCCACCGCAGCGGGCGTGAGATCGGCGCTGATTCCCTCGCTGGTCCGCAGGCATACTACGGGTCCGTGCGGCTCGACGGCGGTCACGACGGTGTCCACGACGTTGCGCGGAGAGCCGACCACCTGGGTGTCCCCCGGCTGGACGGCCACCGCTCCCGGCTCGAACACGGCCACGGCGGCGGCACCGTCGACGAGGTCGCTCGCGGGCATTCCGTGGAACATCCACCCGTGTTCCGTGCGCACCGCCGCGCCCGTTCCGGTGCGCACGGCCACACCCGTGACGAGATTCAGCCCGGCCAGCCTCGCGGTGAACGCCGTCCTCGGTGCCGCGAGCACCTGCCGAGTCGGCCCGCGTTCGACGATGCGCCCGCCCGCCAGCACCGCGACGTGGTCGGCGAGGGTGAGCGCGTCGAGCGGATCGTGTGTGACGAGCACGGTGGTGATCGCTCTGTCACCGCCGTGTCCGTCCCGGAGTATCCGCCGCAACACACCGCGCACGGCGGGTGCGGCGTCGACGTCGAGCGCGGCGAGTGGTTCGTCGAGCAACAGCAGGTCGGGGTCGCCGGCGAGAGCCCGTGCGAGCGCGACCCGCTGCGCCTGCCCACCGGACAACGCCGCCGGGGCACGGTCGGCGAAGGCCTCCGCCCCGACCTCGGCGAGCCACCGCCGCGCCACCGCACGCGCCCGCGTCTTCGACGCGCCCCGTGAACGGGGCGAGAAGGCCACGTTGTCCAGTACGGACAGGTGGGGGAACAGCAGTGGATTCTGGGCGAGCAACCCGATCCCCCGTGCATGGGGCGGTACCCGGACACCGTCGCCGTCGAGAACCCGGCCGGCCAGGCTCACGCGCGCCCGCTCGGCCCGCACGAGCCCGGCGAGACACGCCAACGCCGTGGACTTACCCGACCCGTTGGGACCGAGCACCGCGAGCACCCCGCCCTCGGCCACGTCCAACGTCACGGACAGCTCGAAAGACTCCCTGCGCAGCGTCAACTCCGCGTGCAGCGTCACGGCCGCGCTCCTTCCAGAGCCTTGGGCCTGGCCACCGCGATGACCACCACGGCCACGACCACCAGCAGCAACGACAACGCCACCGCGCTGTCGACGTCACTTTGGGCGTGGTGATAGACGGCGACGGGCAAAGTCCTGGTGATGCCCTCCAGGCTGCCGGCGAACGTGATGGTGGCGCCGAACTCGCCGAGCGCGCGGGCGAAGCTCAACACGGCCCCCGAGCCCAGCGACGGCAGCAGCAACGGCACGGTGACGCGGCGGAAGACGGTCCACGGGCGAGCTCCCAGCGTGGCCGCGACACGCTCGTAGCGGTCTCCCGATGCGCGCAGCGCGCCTTCCAGGCTCACCACCAGAAACGGCATCGCCACGAACGTCTGCGCGATCACCACGGCAGCGGTGGTGAACGGCACCCGCACCCCGGCCACGACATCGAGCAGGTAGCCGAGGAAACCGTTGCGACCCAACAGGAACAGCAGCGCCAAACCTCCCACCACGGGAGGCAGCACGAGCGGCAGCAGCACCACCGCACGCAACAGCCGCACGACCCGCGCGTTCGACCGGGCCAGCACCACCGCCAACGGCACTCCGAAAACGACACACAGCAGTGTGGAGACGGCGGCCGTGACCAGCGACAACCGCAGCGCGTTCAGCGCGGCGGGCATGCCGAGCAGCGAGGGCAACCGCGTGAGGTCGGTTCGGGCCACGAGTCCCACCACGGGCAGCGCGACCAACGCGAGCGCCACCGCAGCGGGCAGCCACAACACGCGTGGCACCCCTGTCGGGACGTCGAGGGTCCGATTCCGGCGATCACGAGGAAGCACCGAACCCGGCCTCCTTCAGCAACCTCCGTCCCTCGTCGGACAACAGCAGGTCCCGGAACTGCCGCGCCAGGTCCTTGTGGGCCGCGTCGACCGGGATCCCGACGGGATAGGTGTTGACGGCCTCGGCGGCCTCGGGGAACCGCACCTGTTCGACACCGCGCGACGCGGCGGCGACATCGGTGACGTACACCAGCCCCGCGTCGGCCTCGCCGGTCTCCACCTTCGTCAGAACCGACCGCACGTCGGCTTCCTCGCTCGCCGGCCGCAACGTCACTCCGGCGAGTCGTTCGACGTGCCGAGTCGCCGCTCCACACGGCACCGAGGGCGCGCACACGACGACGGTGAGAGCGGGGTCGGCGAGGTCGGCCAAGCCGGTCACACCCGCCGGGTTGCCCTCCGGCACGGCGATGGTCAGCGTGTTGGTGGCGAACGGTGTCGCCGGGCCGTCGAGCAGGTCGTCCCGGTCGAGTCGGGCCATGGTCTCGGCGTCGGCGGCGGCGAACACGTCGGCGGGTGCGCCCTCGGCGATCTGCTGGGCCAACTGCGCCGACCCGGCGAAGTGCAACCGGACGTCGACGTCTTCGTGGGTCTTCTCGAAACGACGCTCCAGTTCGGGAAGGACATCGGTCAACGACGCGGCGGCGAACACGGTGAGCACGCGATCGCCGCTCGCGGCGCCGCACGCGGTCATCGACGTCATGACGAGCGCGGCCGTCACCACCGACGACAACACGGCCGTCACGCCCCGAACGCGGCGGCTCATCGCCCCTCCACCCCACCACCGGGGGTTTCGACGATCACCTGTGTCGCCTTCACCACCGCCACGGCCAGCACTCCCGGCCGTAGTCCCAGTTCGGCCACCGCCTCCGAACTCATCAGCGACACGATCCGATTCGGACCGCACTGCAACTCCACTTTCGCCATCACCGTGTCGGCGACCACATCGGTGACCAGCCCGACGAACCGGTTCCGCGCCGATCTGCCCACCCCGGTGGGATCGGGCGAGGACTCCGCCTGCGTGCGCGCGAAAGCGGCCAGTTCGGCGCCGTCCACCACCTTGCGACCGGCGGCGTCGACGTGCTCGGTCAACAGCCCGGCCCTCACCCAGCGGCGCACGGTGTCGTCGCTGACGCCGAGCAGACGAGCGGCCTCCGAAAGCCGAAAATGCGGCATGAAGATGACGATAACGCCGTATTTGCGAAAAGGGCAGCCTCCGGTGGAAGTGCTCGGCAGACGACGCCGCGAGGCGTCTCCCTATTCACCGAAATCCCACCTAGGCTGGGAAGTGTGACGGGAGTAAACCTCGGCATCCCGAGGGTGCCAGCCGAGCCCACGGCCCCCAACCGGCCGCGCCCGGATACGCCTGCGCTCATCGACAGCTTCGGTCGCACCGCCACCGACCTGCGCGTCTCGGTGACCGACAAGTGCAACCTGCGGTGCACCTACTGTATGCCTGCCGAGGGGCTGGACTGGATGTCCAACCAACAGCTCCTTGGCGACGACGAACTCATCCGGCTCATCGACATCGCCGTGCGACTGCTCGGCGTCACCGACATCCGGCTCACCGGTGGCGAGCCGCTGCTCCGGCCTCGGCTGGAGGACCTCGTCGCCAGAATCGCCGCGTTGCGGCCACGGCCCCGGCTCGCCATGACCACCAACGGCATCGGCTTCGCCAAGCGGGCCCACGCCTTCGCCGAGGCCGGGCTCGATCGCGTGAACATCTCGCTCGACACGATCGACCCCGACACCTTCGAACGCCTGACTCGCCGCGACCGGCTCCGTCACGTGCTCGACGCCCTCACCGCCGCCCGCGACGCGGGCCTGGAACCCGTCAAGGTCAACGCGGTGTTGATGCGCGGCATCAACGAACACGAGGCGACCGACCTGCTGCGCTTCGCCCTCGAAAACGGCTACCACCTGCGGTTCATCGAGCAGATGCCGCTCGACGCCCAGCATGGCTGGAACCGGTCCGAGATGATCACCGCGGACGAGATCCTCGACCTGTTGAGGGCGGAGTTCACACTCACGCCTAGCCCCACCGAACGCGGCGGCGCACCGGCCGAACGCTGGCTGGTGAACGGTGGGCCGGAGGAGGTCGGCATCATCCCCTCCGTCACCCGCCCCTTCTGCTCGACCTGCGAGCGCACCCGTCTCACCGCCGACGGCGCCGTGCGCTCGTGCCTGTTCAGCACCACCGAGACCGATCTCCGTGCCCTGCTTCGGGGCGGCGCCGACGACGAGGAGATCGCGAACGCCTGGCGTGGCGCGATGTGGGGCAAACTCGCGGGTCACGAGATCAATGAGGCTGGTTTCGCGCAACCGATCCGCCCGATGAGCGCAATCGGCGGTTGACGAAGGAGCGGTCGATGAGCACAGCAGGCACCGGTGACGTGGTGGAGACCTCTCACGAGGCAGGCTGGGCTTCTGTGACGGTCCTGGTCCGGTATTTCGCCTCCGCCCGTGCGGCGGCGGGAGTGGAGACCGAGACGGTGCGGCTGTCGTCGTCGGCGTCCGTCGCCGACGTGGTCGAACACCTGCGCGCGGCACATCCCGAGCGTCTTCCACGCATCCTCGACGCCGCGTCCTTCCTGCTGAACGGTATCGCGGTGCGCGACCTCGACAAGCCTGTGCCCGACGGTGCCGAACTCGACGTGCTCCCTCCGTTCGCGGGCGGCTGACCGGTCGAGTTCGGACCTTCCAACCCTCCCTCGGCAGAACCGCCCCGGCAAGGATTCGCGGCCATCGGGAAGGGCATCTTCAACACTTTGCCGGTATGTCCTTTTTGTCAATATTTCGGCGAATCGACTCCACTGGGGACAACAACCGGAGAGGTTCGAACGACCCCACCTCGGCGCTCCCACTAACAGAGCAAAGCGACTTCAACGAGCGTGACCCATACCTCACTTTGGGTGAAATATTTCGGGAAGGAAACGGAATAATAACGGGCGTCTGATCAGCGGAAATGCCACGATCGCGCAAGGTTGCGTGCCGTTACTGTGGACTAGCTCACCCCAACAAAGATTTCCGATCATGCTCGTCGTTACGTACCGTCGCATTCCGGTTGGCCCCGAACCGACCAACGACCGGAGTTCCGTGCGCCGAGCCCAGTCCGGCGGAACCCCGGGACCGAAACCCCGAGCAACTGAACTTCTCGGACTGGGACGAGAAGGAGCCGGCATCCCCCGGTGCCGACTGCCGAGCCGGACCCACCGGTCGGCCAGGCCTTCCCGGCCTGCCTGCCATCTCGTAGGCGCAGAAGTCGAACGAGTCGACATGGCTTACCGAGGCAAGCACCGCAAACCGTCCAACACATCCCGTCACCTGGCTCGCTTCGCCGTCGCGGGCATCGCCGTGGGCGCCCCGCTGACCATCGCGGCCACACCGGCCCAGGCGGACAGCGTCAACTGGGACGCCATCGCCCAGTGCGAGAGCGGCGGTGACTGGAGCATCAACACCGGCAACGGTTACTACGGCGGGCTTCAGTTCAAGCTCAGCACCTGGCAGGCCTACGGCGGCACCGGAATGCCGCACGAGGCCTCCCGGGAGCAGCAGATCGCCGTCGCCGAGCGCGTCCTCGACGGACAGGGCATCGGCGCGTGGCCGGTCTGCGGCCCCAGGGGCTACTCCAGCACCAGCTACGAGGGCACCAACACCGAAGGTGCTCCGAGCAGCAGCAGTAGCGACAACAGCGGCAACAGCAGTGGCTCGTCGGCCGAGTCGGCCCAGCCGACTCAGGAGAGCAGCCCCGCTCCCACCTCCGCACCGTCCACTGCCACGGGTGTGGCGAAGTCGAACCCCGACGGTGACTACGTCGTCGAGAAGGGCGACACCCTCAGCGCGATCGCCAAGGAAAAGGGCATCGAGGGCGGTTACCACACCCTGATGGAGCTCAACGAGGGCTACATCTCCAACCCCGACTACATCGTGGTGGGGCAGAAGATCGCCACCGAGTGATCGGTGTCGGAGTCATCGGCGCCCACCCCTGCGGCGCTTATGAAGGTCCCACCGCTGTCCCCCGGGCGGTGGGACCTTCGCTCCGGCACAGACCGACGAACCCCGAACAAGGGCGGAAGTCGACGAGAGTCGACAACAACCGATAGCAGCCGACGACGGCACAGCACGACCCTCGGCCGCGGGCGCACCCCGACGTGGAGGAAACACCGCCGCTACGGCGAATTGACCCACTCGTCCGTGCCGTCGGCGAACCACTGGTGTTTCCACACCGGTAGTTGTGCCTTCACCTCGTCGACCAGGTCGGCACAGGTGGCGAATGCTTCTGCCCTGTGGTCGGCGGCTACCGCGCACGCCAGCGCGACATCACCGATCTCCAGAGCGCCGATCCGGTGGCTGACCGCCACGGCTCGTACTCCGCCGCGCCGACCGGCGACGTCCGACACGACTCTCGCCAACACCTCGCCCGCCGTGGGATGTCCTTCGTAATGCAGGGACGTCACCGTTCGACCGTGATCGTGGTTGCGCACGACACCGCTGAACGTGACCACAGCCCCGGCGGCGGGGTCGGCGACCAGGCGCGCGTGCTCCTCCACCGACAGCTCCGCCTCGGTCACCTGGGCCAGCGCCACCCTGGCCTGCCCACCCGTTCCCGGCTTCTGCGCGTCCTCTGCGGCTTCCTCGATGGACACCTGCCCCGCCGCCCGGTGGTGATCACCGCCCGCCAACTGGTCCAACGCGTGGTCGAGTACCCGGTCCAGCACGGAAAGACCATCGTGGACACCGCCACGGGACCCCGGCAGATTCACCACCAACGTACGTCCGGCGACCCCGGCGAGCCCTCGAGACAACATCGCCGTGGGCACCGCGTCCTGCCCCGCTGACCGAATGGCGTCGGCCAAGCCCGGGATCTCGAAATCCAACACTTCGGCCGTGGCTTCGGGTGTCCGATCCGTGGGCGACACTCCGGTACCGCCCGTGGTGACAACGAGGTCCACGCCCTCGGCCAGGCACTCGCGCAACGCCTGCGCGACAGGCTCCCCGTCCTCCACCACCAAAGGCTCGGCCACGTCGAAAGACCGCTGCGTAAGCCATTCCGCGATGACCGGTCCGGTCCGGTCGGGGTACACGCCCGCGGCAGCCCGGTTGGACGCCACGACGACCCGCGCAGTGCGCTTCATGAGCCCTCCAGTGCCTTACGGGACCCCCGGCCTATTCCTCACGCTGCCACGTGCCGGACTTCCCGCCTTCCTTACGGACCAGCCGCACACCGTCCAGTGTCGCCGCCGGGTCCACGGCCTTGATCATGTCGTGCAGAGCCAGACCGGCGACCGCGACGGCGGTCAGCGCCTCCATCTCGACCCCGGTGCGATCACTGGTGCGCGCAGCCGCGGTGATGTCCACACTGTCGGCTCCGAGCTCGAAGTCGACGTCCACCTTGGTCAGCGCGATCTGATGGCACAACGGGATCAGCTCGGAGGTGCGCTTGGCGCCCATCACTCCCGCGATGCGGGCCGTGGCCAGCGCATCGCCCTTGGGCAACCCGCCCTCGGTCAACAACTCGATGACCTCGGAGGTCGTGCGTACCGTGCCACGGGCCACCGCGGTGCGCGCGGTGACGCCCTTGCCGGACACGTCGACCATCCGAGCCGTACCCGAATCGTCGAGGTGGCTCAGTTCACTCACGACGTCGAGACTACTTCGTGCCCTTGCGCGACGGCCTTCACGGCCTCCGCCACGGCGGGAGCCACGGTGGTGTCGAACACGCTGGGCACGATGTAGGAGGCGTGCAACCGGTCGTCGACCACGTCGGCGATGGCGTCGGCCGCCGCCAGCAGCATGTCGTCGTCGACACGGTGCGCCTGCGCATCGAGCAGACCCCGGAACACCCCGGGGAACGCCAGTACGTTGTTGATCTGGTTCGGGTAGTCGCTGCGGCCCGTGGCCACGACGGCGGCGTGCTTCTGCGCCTCCAACGGGTCGATCTCGGGGTCCGGGTTGGCCAGCGCGAACACGATGGGATCGTCGGCCATCGTGGCGACCTGCTCGGCCCCGAGAAGGTTCGGCGCGGACACTCCGATGAAGACGTCGGCTCCCACCATCGCGTCGTGGAGCGAGCCGGTCAGCTGCTCGGCGTTGGTGCGCTCGGCGATCCACCGCAGGTTGTCGTCGAGGCCCGGGCGCTGCCGGTGCACGACCCCGTCGATGTCCACCGCGACGATGTCGGCCGGCGCCTTGCGCAGCAACAGCCGGATGATGGCGGACCCGGCCGCACCCACACCGCTGACCACGATGCGGCACTGCTCGATGGACTTACCCACCACGCGCAACGCGTTGCGCAGGGCGGCCACCACCACGATCGCGGTGCCGTGCTGGTCGTCGTGGAAGACGGGAATATCCAGCTGCTCCCGCAGCCGCCTCTCGATCTCGAAACACCGGGGCGCGGCGACGTCCTCGAGGTTGATCCCCGCGTACACCGGGGCCAACGCCTTCACCGTCCGGATGATCTCCTTGGTGTCCTGGGTGTCCAAACACACAGGCCACGCGTCCACATCAGCGAACTTCTTGAACAGAGCCGCCTTGCCCTCCATCACCGGCAGCGCCGCCGCGGGCCCGATGTTGCCCAGCCCCAGGACGGCCGAGCCGTCGGTGACCACGGCCACCGTGTTGCGCTTGATGGTGAGCCGGCGGGCGTCGTCGGGATTGGCCGCGATGGCCTGACACACCCGCGCGACGCCGGGCGTGTAGACGCGGGACAGGTCGTCCCGGTTGCGGAGGGCGGCCTTCGGGGTGACCTCCAACTTGCCACCGAGGTGCATGAGGAACGTGCGATCGGACACCTTCCGCACATGCACACCGGGCAGTGAGTCGAGAGCCTGGGTGATGTCGTCGGCGTGGTCGGCCGACAGCACATTCACCGTGATGTCGACGATGATGGCGTCGGCCCGCGATTCGACGACGTCGAACGCCGTCAGGACGCCACCCACCCGGCCGACAGTCGTCGTGAGATCACCGGCGGCACTCACAGATGGAGGGGCCTCCAGTCGCACGGTGATCGAGTAACCGGGACCGGGAACGGGCATGGTGCTACCCCCGCATCAGTGACTTGCGCTGGTCTTACGCAGAGAAGCGTATCCCGATGCGTGACAGCACTGTGGGCCGGATGGGGGACTGGCCAGTAACCTCGTCGTTCGCCTTACGGCGTCTTGTTGATCTCGGTCTTGGGGTGTTCGTACGGGATGGACTCCAAAGGGAAGGTGGTTTCGCCGAAGGGCGACAGTGCTCCCTGTCGGTCGGCGGCGAGTTCGGTGACTGCGTGTTCGACGTCCGGCCACTCCGGGTCGATCCGGTTCTGCTTACGCTTGTCGTCCTTGCCCACGTCGTCCTCCATACACTCGACCAAACGACTGACCATAGTGTGCCCGATATCGGACGACGGGGGATATCGTGGTGACGATGGCCGCCCTCTCGCTCGCGGACTGGCTGCGTTCGCTTCCCGACGACGCTCTCGCCGCCCTTCTGAGAAGCAGGCGTGATCTCGCCACCCCGCCGCCCACGAATTCCGACGTCCTCGCCACCCGCGCGGGCACGGCCGGTTCGATCGCCCGGGCTTGCGAGAACCTCGACAACGCCACCCTGGCGGTCCTCGAAACACTGCTCGTCGCCGGTGCGGACAACGAACCCGTCGCCGTCGAACGACTCGGCGACCTCCTCGGCACCCTGCCACGCGACGCACTCGACCGGCTACGAGCCGCGGCACTCGCGTGGGGACCGGACGACGCCGTATCCGTGCCTCCCGCAGCACGCGACGTGTTCGGCCCCTTCCCCGCCGGGCTCGGCGCGTCGTCGGCCGAGCTGGCGACCCTCGGACCCGACGAGCTGTCCGCGCGGCTGGGCGAGCTCGGTGAGGACGAACGCGCGCTTTTGAACACGCTCTCCGCCGGCCCCCCGATCGGACGCACCCGGGACGCCACCGCCGACCTGCCGTTGGAAGAGGCCACGACGCCGGTACAGAAACTGCTCACCCGAGGACTGCTCATCCGCCGGGACGACCAGACGGTCGAACTCCCACGTGAGATAGGTCTCGCACTGCGTGGCGGGGCCGTGTTCGGCCCCGAGGCACTCGCCGAACCCGACCTACCCACCGACCCTCACCGACAATCCACCGTGGACACCACTGCGGCCGGGGAGGCCATGGAGTTCCTCCGGCACGCGGAAGCGCTGCTGCGCACGTGGTCCGAGCAGCCACCGCCGGTGCTGAAGTCGGGCGGGCTCGGTATCCGAGAACTGCGCAGGATCACCCGCGACCTGGGCATCGACGAACGCACCGCCGTGCTACTGGTGGAACTCGCCGTAGGCGCGGGACTCGTCGCCACCGACGAGAGCACCTCCCCGGAATGGGTCCCCACGACCTTGACCGACTCGTGGCTGTCCTCTCCCCCGTCAGGTCGCTGGCTCGCCCTCGCCCGGGCCTGGCTCGACCTACCCCGCCTGCCCGGTCTCATCGGCGGCAGGGACGCCCGGGACAAGGTGATCGTGCCCCTGTCGGAAGAGGCCCGACGTCCGACGGCGCCCACGATGCGCCGCCGGGTGCTGGACACACTCGCCGACCTTCCGAACGGAGCCGGGATCAAAAGCGTCGACGAACTCGTCGCGCTCCTGGCCTGGCACGCACCGCGTAAAGGCGGTCGGCTGCGGGACCAGCTGGTACGCGACACGATGTCCGAGGCCACCACGCTGGGGATCGTGGGCATGGGAGCACTGACCACGGCCGGCAGGGCGCTGCTGGAGGACGATCCGCACGAGGCGGCCGCGGCAATGGCCGACTCCATGCCGCAACCCGTGGACCACGTTCTGGTCCAGGCCGATCTCACCGTCGTGGCACCCGGGCCGCTGGAACCGGAGCTGGCTCGCCAGATCGAGGCCGTCGCCGACATCGAATCGGCGGGGCACGCGACGATGTACCGCGTCAGCGAGACCTCGGTGCGGCGGGCCCTCGACAGTGGACGCACCGCCGATGAACTGCACGAACTGTTCCGCACCCGGTCCCGCACCCCCGTACCGCAGTCGCTGTCGTACCTGATCGACGACGTCGCCCGCAGACACGGACGGTTGCGCGGCGGTGTGGCGGCGTCGTTTTTGCGCTGCGACGACGAGGTCCTGCTCTCCGAAGTCCTCCGCACCACGGCGGCCGGGGACCTGGGACTCCGCCGGATAGCGCCCACGGTGGTGGTGAGCCCCTACCCACTGGCCGAGGTCCTCGACGCACTGCGCAAAGCCGGATTCGCCCCGGCGGCCGAAGGGCCCGACGGGCGTGTGCTCGACCTACGGCCGAGCGGCAGGCGCATCCCCGCCCGTAACCGCCCCTCCAGAAGGACCGCGCCGGACGGACGCGCGGGACTGCCCGAAGACCAACTGGCGGCCGTGGTGGCACACGTACGTGCCGGGGACAAGGCTGCCCGCAGTCGCAAGGGCTCGGTCGTCCGGTTGCCGGGCGGCGGTGGAGCCGACACGTCGGCGACGATGGCGCTGCTGGCCAAGGCCGCGGCCGAACAGCGGGAGGTGTGGATCGGGTTCGTCGACTCACACGGCACCGCCACCCAGCGAGTCGTCACCCCGGTGCACGTGGGTGGTGGTCTATTGCAGAGCTCGTCGGGTGAACGCTACCCGCTGCACCGCATCACCTCCGCCGCCCTGGTGGAGGACTGAGGCGACGGCTCACTCGGGCTCGTTCGGGTTCGTTCGGGTCTGCGCCTCGGCCCACCGGTCCGCAGACGGCGCGGTCGGCGTGCTCACCGCGGTCGAGAAGTGCGGACGCGGCTACGCGACCTGCGGACACGGCTACGTAACCTGCGGACACGGCTACGTAACCTGCGGACACGGTCGCTTATGGGTCACAGCGCGCGGAGTCCGTTGAGGATGCGCTCCATGAATTCCTGGGAACCCTTGTCCTCGAGAACGAATCCCGGACGCCTGATCTCCACGGCGTGTATCTGCGCCAGGTCGTCCACCAGCACCTTCACCACGCCCAACGGCAGTCTGGCGAACGCGGCGATCTCCGCCACCGAATGCACGTCCACACACAGATCGCAGATGAACCGCTGTTCCGGTGACTCCACACCCTCGTAGCGGCGGCCGCGGTCCGTGGTCACCACCAGCGCCTCCAGCGCCAGTTCCCTGGCCGGCCTGGTCCGACCGCCCGTCCGCGCGTACGGCCGCACCAACGACCGGTGCGTGAAGTGCGGTGGCGCGGGTGCCGTGCGCGGCCGCGCCGGGGCGGCCGGGACAGGCTGCGCTGCCTGCCCCGGAGTCCGCACCGACCCGGCGTGACTCGCCTGACCCGACTGCTGACGCACTCGCCTCGCCAGCTGCGTGACCCCGGACACGCTGCTCAAATCGAACCTGCTCGGGAGGTCGAACCCTTCTCTGTCGGTCGGTTTGTTGAGAGCCTCCCACTCCTCCACGCCGTCAGCCACGCACGTCACCCTGCAGCTGCGCCCGTAGTTCAGGAGTGAGTCGCTGGCCGACCCGGTCGACGAGAAGGGTCATCTCGTAGGCCACCGTGCCGATGTCGGCCGTGGGCGAGGCCAGCACGGCGAGACACGAGCCATCGCTGATCGACATGAGGAACAGGTAACCGTGCTCCATCTCGACCACAGTCTGATTGACCACGCCGCCCTCGAAGCATCGCGCCGCGCCGTACGTCAACGACACGAGGCCGGACGCCACAGCGGACAGTTGTTCGGCCCTCTCCCTGGGCAATCCCTGTGAGCTCGCGAGTAGAAGCCCGTCGGCCGAGACCACCACGGCGTGCGCCGCCCCTGGAACACGGCGCACGAAATCGGTGACCAGCCACCCGAAGTCGCCCTGGTGGGCTGATGCCGTCACTGTCCCTCCTAGCCTCCCGCCCGCTGTAGCGGCAAGACTATTAGTCAGGTCAATCCTGTCGAGGCCGAATCCCCCATCCGCCAGGTCGAATCACGCCGGTGGCCCAACGAATCACCCCGCCTGCAATGCCGTGTCGTGGGCGATCGCGTGCTGCACGATGGAGATGAGCACCTGCTTGGCCGACTCCCGATCCCGCGCGTCACAAGCCATGATCGGCACCGACGGCGAGATGGTGAGCGCGTGCCGCACGTCCTCGATCTGGTGGTGCAGCAGCCGGTCGAAGCAGTTGATCGCCACGATGTAGGGCAGTTTGCGGTTCTCGAAGAAGTCGATCGACGGGAACGCGTCGGCCAGCCTCCTGGTGTCGACCAGCACCACAGCACCGATCGCGCCGTAGGCGAGGTCGTCCCACATGAACCAGAACCGGTGCTGGCCCGGGGTGCCGAAGATGTAGAGGACCAAGTCGGAATCGAGCGTGATCCTGCCGAAGTCCATCGCGACCGTGGTGGTCATCTTGTTCGGCGTCTGCGACAGGTCGTCGACGGAGACGCTCGCCTCGGTCATGGACGCTTCGGTGGTCAACGGGTCGATCTCGGACACCGCTCCGACGAGCGTTGTCTTACCGACACCGAAACCACCGGCGACCACGATCTTGGCCGACTGGGTCGGGCCTGACGTCGCCGGCGCGGCAGCGGACACGTCAAATTCTCCGAAGCCCACTGAGAACCCTTTCCATGAACTCGATACTGGGCCGGTCTCCCACCATGGAGGAGGACGCGGAATGCACGAGCACAAGCCCGAGACCGGCAACGTCACCAACGAGAACCCGCACGAC